>CAKONF010000021.1 GCA_934097015.1 uncultured Bacilli bacterium
GCCCGTTGGTGAAGTGGTTCAACACACATGCCTTTCACGCATGCATTCATGGGTTCAAATCCCGTACGGGTCACCAAAAATGTTATCAAAATTCAGTTTCCTGGATTTTTTTTATAAAATTTGCAAAAAAATATTGACGTTACTCTTTTATTTATGGTATTATTAAAGAGCAATGGCGGAACAAACGGATCTTTAGCTCAGTTGGTTAGAGCATCCGGCTCATAACCGGGCGGTCGTAGGTTCGAGTCCTACAAGATCCACCATTTTTTTATTGCGGGTATGGCGGAACTGGCAGACGCGCTAGACTTAGGATCTAGTGGATTACTCCGTGCAGGTTCAAGTCCTGTTACCCGCACCACTAGAGAATCTGTTCGAACTATTCGAACTTTTATATATAGAAATCAATCGAAATGATTGATTTTTTCGTTTAGAAAAAAATCATAAAAAAGAATGGTGTCTATTGTAATCATTATCAAGAAAGAAATTGATATAGAAGAATCTTAGGTGGTAAAGCAATAACAAAAAAAATGATAATTCTTACTTTTACTATTATTGTAATGACCAGATAGACCTGTTAGTAGAATTCAATTTAAAGCAGAAGATTATAAAATTACACATACTTATGATAAAATGACTGAAGAAGAGGCACAAGATAAAACTTTTATAGTATATCCATTTACTACGCATAATGATGAAGAAGTTCAAAAAGTTATTGAAAAAATTAAACAATCTCGTGTTGATAGTTCTACAAAAACAAATTCAGAGTCATTACAAGAACAATATATATTTGAACAAACATATATTCCAGTAAAAACTGAAGAAGTTCAAATTGAAGAACAACAAGGACCTATTTTGAAAAAAACATTAAATCCAAAAATAAATAAAAATACAAAGTAGCATGAAATTTTTGCTACTTTTTTCTATTCTGTGGTAATATGAATGTAATGATTGATATAAATAAATCCTTTTATGCGAAAGAGTTGTAAACCACTTCGTCGTTCGCACCACATTAATAAAATAGTCAACAATTGACACACTAACATTATATTCTTCAGCTAAACTATCTTTGTGACTTCTTTTTTCTTTTGCTATATATAACTTAATTTTAACATATAAAAAACTCGTTTCTTTTATGTTAAAGAAACGGTGTTCAAATCTATACTAGTCATCTTTTTCCTTTATTTTGTGGCTTATTTGTACTATGACACATTGGAATTCGTTCACTTCCTGTTAGTGCTTCTAATCTGCATTCTCCAAGAACTTCTGCATTTTCTAAATCTCTGGTAGCAAAATCCAACATCTTTAATGCATTTGGATTTTGTAAAATTTCTGCAAGACTTGTGTGTTCTTTTGTTTCCATATCAAGCCCAAAATTTGCACTTGCACTTAATCCACCAAAAGTTTGTGGAGCAAAATTTGCAACAATAAACTCTTTATCAGCTGGTGGTGCATAAACTGTTATTTTATCTATTGAAAAAGATTTATCTTTTTCTGTAAAACTAAAACTTAAAGTAATGCATCCTGATTGAGGAAAACCATATTGTACTTGATAATCATATATTCCATTTTGCAAGTTTTCATCATTACATATCTGGTCAATACTAAAATGTTGGTTTGAATCTAAAGCAATTTCTTTTCCATAATACTTGAATGATTTTCTCCAAAAATCAGTTATTTTTTCTCGCATTTGTTTTATTTTATCTTCCATACAAATCCTCCCTATAATTTCATTATAACATAAATTTTATAAAAAAAATTCAACAAATAATATTTTTTAAAAAAATTTGATGTAAAAGTATCATAAAAAGAAATCAATATCTTTTAGAAAATTAACGAGAAAAATATATCGATATTATAAAAAAAGACAATTTTGATTTTATCCATATAATCATCTTAGTATAATTTATTTATTTTTCTAACATTCCTTTTTTAGTGCATAAGTCTTTACATCAACTTTATTTAATCTATAATATAATTGTTGTAAAACATATAAAGGTACTTTATTATCTACATAAGCTAAAATATTTTTATCAAATTTATGTAAAGGTATTAAATATGCTTCATGTGGCTTATGGTTTTTATCATTTGACACGAATTCATTGTATTTTATTTTAGATACACTTAATTTGTGATAAAGAATGTTATTATTAAAAATATCTATCAAAGTACTTTCATAACCTTCTGTTAATTTATAAGATATATAGCCTATATCTTTCACAATAGTATTACGTATATCATACCTAACTATATTGTATGTACCAATGTAAGGATCATACCATATATAAACATTAGTAATATCTATAGCGGGTTGTAGTTTATTTAATTCATTTTTAATAAAAGATAGTTCATTTTTTTCTTTTATTAATTCTTGTTTTAATTCTTCTAATTTCTTCATTTGTTTCTTAAATCTAAACATATAAAAACTTCCTTTCACTAAGTATTTTAACATAATAGTATAAGTTTTAAAAGGTTTTAAAGTTGTATTTTTTTACTAAATATGCTAACATTATAAATGTAAAATAATAATAGAAAGTAAGTGATGAAATGAAAAATATATTAATAAAAATAAATTCTACATTACTTACTATAAGTCTAGTTAATAAACGTGATAATAAAAACTTAAATAACACTAATATAATAGATACAAAAGAATTATTATTTTCTTATGAATATATTAGAGATAATATAGAATTAGTTAGCAGTTTCATAAATACCATTATATTAAAAAATAAAGTTGATAAAGTTAGAGTTAATAATATAGAACTAACTACTCTAACACTAGATTTAATACATAATTCTACTACTATAAAAAAATTACTAATTAGTGAAGATAAAATAATAAATTATGATATATTTATGAAATTACTCGATAATAATAATTTAGAATATATAAATTGTTATGATATACCACCCTATTTATTAGATAGAATAGATATTAATAAAAATATTAAAATAGAAGTTAGAAGTGAAATATTTTTTGTAAGTAAATTTATGGAAGATAATAAACTTTATAACTATTCTGATATATATTATAAAAAGAAAATTATTATAAGTAAAAATTTTGATAAAAGAGAAATTGATGATTTTAGAACATTTATTAAAATAAATAAATATTTAAAAGAAGTACATATTAAAAATTATACTAATGATTTAATATATGGTATTATTGATACATTTAAAGAATATAACTTAAAAGATAAGATTATAGTATTTTATGAAAACAATAATGTAGATGTTATAGTTAATTCTATAAATTATTTAAAAGAAATATATAAAGATTATTTAGAATTTGCAAATATAGATTTTAAAATAGTTTATTCAGAAAATTATAAAAGAAAGAATTTTGTAAAGCAATTAAATTTTATTACTTTAAAATATACATGTTTTGTTATTTTAATTGGTGCAATTATTTTTGCTAGTATGGATTATTATAATAATTATAAGAGTGAACATAATGTTAAAAATATAAGTGATAAATTAACTAATATTTTAGATGATTATAAAAATGAAAACGTTCAACAACAACCAGATATTGAATATATAGATACCGAAGAAAATGAGGAAGAAAATAGTAATTCAAATAATTATACTACTTCACCTAGCTCATATTATACAAAATATAATCAAATATTTGATGAGCTGACTAGTATCAATGATGAAACTATTGGATGGTTAACAGTAAATAATACTAAAGTAAATTATCCTGTAGTACAACATACTGATAATGATTATTATTTAAAAAGAGATTTTAATAAGAAAAATAATTCATATGGTTGGATATATATGGATTATAGAAATAATATTTATAATTTAAGTAATAATACTATAATTTGGGGACATAATTTAAGAAATGGAATGATGTTTGGTACTTTAAGGTATGCTACTAATGAATCTTGGTATAAAAATCCTGATAATCAAATAATAACATTTAATACAAAGGTAAAAAATATGAAATGGAAAATTTTTTCTATATATAAAATACCTGTAACGAATGATTATTTATATGCTAACTTTGGTGATTTAAATGAATTTCAATCATTTTTAGATATGATACGAGGTAGAAGTATGTATGATTTTGGAGTAAACGTTTCTAAAGAGGATCATATTTTAACATTATCTACTTGTGGACCAACGAGTGCAACAAGATTAGTTATTCATGCGGTTTTAGTTAATGAATAACTTTTTTTAATGAAATAATTTATTTAGTATTTTTCCTATATTTTTAAAGCCTTTATTTATTATCGTATCTATACCAGTGGATAAATGATATCCGAAGTTGCTATAATTATTTTTATAATCTGTTTCATCTCTTACATATTCTTTTATATCTATGTATTTTCCATTTTTTATATCTGTTTCAAATTCCTTCATTTTTTCATCTGTAATTATTTTATTTTTGCTAGAAATGTTATAGTATCCTAAATCGTCCATTATGTATAGTGCAAAATATATTATAAACAAAATTAATAATACTTTTAAGAATATATTCTTTTTTTTCTTTTCTTCCATATTATTCACCTAAATAATTCTTAATTGCAAGTGCTAAAACATTCAATGTATTTGATACGCTTTCATAAGTGCTTTCTGGTCCACCTATTTCTATCAAAACACAATTTTTATTAAAATCTTGATTATATACACTATTTTTTCTAGTAAATATTCCTCTTGAAATATCTTTATTAATTTTTTCTATTTCATTTACTAACTTAGTTGCTACATTTAGATTATCTTCGTAATCGTAATTATTTCCCATTACAAACATTATTTTTGCATAGTCTTTATCATTTACTGTAATATTGCTTAAATTATAATTTATACTATCTCTATGTAAATCAATATATAAATCCAAATCATTTCTACCTAAATTATTTAACCAGTATTTGCTAACTTTATAAGCATTATTGTAATTAACTCCTAATTTATTCATATCTGTTTTTAAATCACTATTTTCTACTATTACACCAATATTATATTGTTTTAATAAATCTTTTAGAATATAAGATGCTGTATGTACCGTTGGAGTTAAATTATAATTTTCTATTGTTTTATATTCTTCTGTTTGATGCGTATTATAGATATATATTCTTGGATTCAGTTCTTTTTCTTCTTTATTATCTTGTTTAAATATGACTTTATCAAATTTAATTTTTTCAAAATCTGTTAAACCTATATTTAATAAATATTCTCCATTTAAATTAATATTTTTAAAAGATAATTCATTCACACTTGTATTTTTTAATAAGTTTATGAATTTTATATTTTTAAATATGTTTAATCTACTAATAATAAATGAAAATGAAAAAGATATTAAAAGTAATAATATTATTTTTTTTAATTTAATATTGTTATTTTTTTTGCTTTTAAATATCTTTTTCATATCATTCACCATATATATAATAATATATTGTTCTTAAAAAAATTGTTGGTTTTTGTTAGAATAAGCTTAATTGGCTAGATTCTGGTAAATCTTTTAGTACTCCAAGTGTTCTTAATCTTTCTATAGCTGTTTGGTTTACTTTTCCTCTATTTTGTAAATCTTCTATACTTATAAATTTACCTTTTTTTCTTTCTTCAACTATTTGATTACAAACTTGTACTCCTAGTCCATCTAAACTTCTCCATGGTAATATTAAGCTTTTTCCATCTTCATCTATTTTGAAATATTTTGCATCACTTTTTTCTAGATTAATATTTTTAAAACTTAAACCTCGACAAGTCATTTCAAGTGCTAAATAAAGTACATCTAAGGTATTTGATTCTTTATTTGTCATTTCAAATCCTTTATTTTGTAATTCTTCTATTTTAGCACGTATTGCACTTTCTCCTTTTATCATAGAATCTACATCAAAGTCATCACAACGTATTGAAAAATATGCTGCATAATACCAAATTGGATGATGTACTTTAAAGTATGCTATTCTAAAAGCACTTATAACGTATGCTGCTGCATGTGCTTTTGGGAACATATATTTTATTTTTCTACAAGAATCTATAAACCAATCTTCTATTTTTGCATCTCTCATTTCTTTTTCCCATATTTTCCATGTTTCAGGGTCTTTACTAGCTTTTCCTTTACGTACAAATTCCATTATTTTAAATGCTTTTTTAGGTTCTAGTCCATGATACATTAAGTAAACCATTATATCATCACGACACCCTATTACATCTTTAAAATCTACTATATTATTTCTAATTAAATCTTGTGCGTTTCCTAACCAAACGTCAGTACCATGAGATAAACCTGATATTTTGATTAATTCTGAGAATGTTCCTGGTTTTGTATCAACAAGCATTCCTATAACAAATTTTGTACCGAATTCTGGTACACCAAGTGTTCCTGTTTCGCACATTATTTGTTCTTTTGTGACTCCTAAAGGTTCTGGTGATTTAAATATATTCATAGTTGCTTTATCGTCGAGCGGAACTTTTGTCACATCCATTCCAGATAAGTCTTGCAACATACGAAGAACTGTTGGATCATCGTGTCCTAGTATATCAAGTTTTAATACATCTTGATCTATTGCATGGTAATCAAAATGTGTTGTTCTCCATGCACTAGTTGGATCATCTGCTGGGAATTGGAAAGGAGTAAAATCAAATACGTCCATATATCCTGGAATAACTACAATACCTCCTGGATGTTGTCCGGTAGTTCTTTTTATACCAGTACATCCTATCGCAAGTCTTTCTATTTCTACACTTCTTAAATTTATTCCTTTTTCTTCTGTATATCCTTTTACAAAACCATATGCTGTTTTTTCAGCAACTGTACCAATCGTACCTGCTCTATAAACATTATCTACACCGAATAATACTTTAGTATATTCATGTGCGCTTGCTTGATTGTCTCCTGAAAAGTTTAAGTCAATATCTGGAACTTTATCTGCATTAAATCCTAAGAATGTTGCAAATGGCATGTCCTGTCCTGCTTTATTATATGGAATATTACAGTTAGGACACATTTTATCCGGCAAATCGAATCCACTTGAATATTCGCTACCTAATGCTCTACCATCTTCAAAAGTAAATTCACTTTTTTTACATTTATCACAAATATAGTGTGCTGGAAGTGGATTAACTTCTGTTATACCCATCATAGTTGCTACAAATGAAGATCCAACACTACCACGAGATCCTACTAGATATCCATCATCATTTGAGTGTTTAACAAGTTTCTGTGCGATTAAATATATAACGTCAAATCCTCCACCTATTATTCCACCCAAACTTTTTTTAGTTTCTTTGTGTAACTTCTCTTCCGTTAATTCTTCTTCACTGTTTTTCTTTATATTATCTTTAGTTAATTCGTAAACCTTATCATATCCCTCTTTAATTATTTTACTTAAATCACTCATAAATTGTTTTTCAAATTCTTTATTATTTAAATTAGGATATTCTTCTTTTGTTTTATCACTAACAAGTTTTAAAATACCATCTCCATATAACTCTTGTGCTATACGTTTTTCTATATTGGTAGGAAGTGGGTCCCCATACATACTATGTGCTTTATCAAATACTAAATTATATACTTCTGTACGTGAATCTCCCATCTTAGGTGAGAATGGAATACCACCAGTTTCAATTATAACTTCAATAATATCTACCATATCTGCTATTTTTTTAGGATTATCAATTACTAATTCATGAGCTAAATCATCACCTAAAAATGCAAAATCATTTAACATTTCTTTTGTTGTTCTTAAGTGATTTTCCGGTATATGTGTTATATTACTTCTATTAAGCGGATGTCTTCCTCCACCTGGTACTTTTTGATTTATTATTATTTCTCTATAAATTTTATCTTCTTTATTTAAATAATGTACGTCACTTGTTGCAACAATTATTTTTCCTTGATCTTTAGTACATTCTATTATTTTTTTTATTGTACTTTCTAATTCATATTCATTTTGAAAATCAGATTGATCTAGTAAGTGTGAATAGCAATCTTTTGGTTGTACTTCGACGTAGTCGTAAAAATCTATTATTGTTCTTAATTCATCTTCACTTTTACTTCTAGATTCTATAAATACTTCAGATTCATAACATCCACTACCAACTAAAATTCCATCTCTTAATTCTTCTAATTTACTTCTTAATATTCTTGGAGTTTTATATAAATACGTTGTATTAGCATAACTAATTATTTTAAATAGATTTTTTAATCCAACTTTATTTTTTACTAGTAAGTTTACATGATATGTTCTACCATATTTATGTATCTCCTTTTTATCTACTAAATTATTTAATTCATTAACATTCTCATATTTTTTACTACTTAATTTTTTTAACATTTTATATAAAACTAGTGCTGTTCCTTCTGCATCATAATCTGCTCTATGGTGTGCATCTTCAGCCCATGGAACGTTATATCTTTTAACTAATGCAGAAAGCCCATGTTTTGAATATTCTGAATCTAATGCACGTGATAATTCTAATGTATCAATTACTGTATTATCAAATGTTCCTAAATTATATTTTTTATATGCCATTTCTAAAAATGATGTATCAAACTTTGCATTATGTGCTACCATGGGATAATCTTTGAACCATTCAATAAATCTTTTTACTACTGTTTCTTCATCATCTTTTCCTTTTAGCATATCATCTGTAATATTAGTTAATTCAGTTATTTTATAAGGTAAAGGTCTTTTTGGATCTATAAGTTCATCAAATCTATCTATTATTTCTCCATTATTTATTAAAACCGCTCCAATTTCGATAATTTGATCGTTTCCACCAGCATTAAATCCTGTTGTTTCTAAATCGAAAACACAATATGTAGTATTTAATAAATCAAAATCACGTTCTCTTGTGACAATTCTAATAGTGTCATCAACTAATGTTAGTTCACACCCATATATTGCTTTAAATTTATCTTTATCTTCTTTTCCTCTATTATAATCTGTAACGAAATGATATACATCTGGGAATGATTGACATCCATTATGATCTGTAATTCCTATCGCTTTATGTCCCCATGAACTAACTCTTTTTAAAAGTTTTTTTGCATCTACACAACCATCCATTTGACTCATCATTGTATGTGCATGTAGTTCTATTCTTTTTTCTTCATTATCATCTACTACACTTATATCTTTACTAGGAATAGATGTAATATCTCTTATATTTAAGACCATATCATGTGCGTATTGATCGTTTTTTACATATCCTCTAAATTTATACCAATTATCATTTTTTATTTTTTTACAAATGCTTTTAAATTCATCTTCATCTTTAGAAAATATTTTAGCAAGTATGCTATCTGTTTTATCGCTTATTTTTAGAGTTAATATTTTAAAATTACTTTTTGTTGATTCAAATATTTCACTTCCAAATACATAGGCTTCTACACAAGTATTATTATCTTCTCCAATAATGCTATCAATAGTCGTTATCTTAGTTTTTATTTCTTCTCCCATTATTATTGGATTTTCATTTTTCTCTACAATTACTTCTTTTCTGGATTCGTTAATATCTTTTTTTACTTCTTCTTTTAAAATAGGGTTTAACACACTTTCTATATTAACGTTATCATAACCTAGTTCATCTAATTTTTTTATTATATTATTTCTTTCTTTTTTTATTAAATCTTCTTCTACATTGCTACTTACTTCTATAGATATGTTATTTTTTTGAATATTTATTTTATTATTAATTATACTACTAATAGAGGGTCTATTTTTTATAAGTAAATTTAATAAGTATTTAAAATACTCCAACAGATCTGTATCATTAATACTATTATTTTTAAATACTATATTTATTTTACTAACTCCTTCAATACCTTTTTTACATACTTCTTTTAGTTTGATGGCATTACTAGGATTTACAAAATTGTTGTTTTCAATATACACAGTCCAAGTTTCTTCTATTTTATTCACTACAACTTTTATAACTTTAGATTGATTGAAATCATCAATTTCTTGAAATTTTATTTTATTAAAAAATCTAATTAATTTATCATCCATTTTAATACCACCCTACTTACTAACTTTTATTATTATATCATGTATATAATATAAAAATAAATAAAATTAATTCAATTATTAAAAAAATATTGAATTATAACATCAATATTTTATTTTTAGATAATTTAGTTATTTTCAATATTTTATTTATTGGAAATCCAGCATTTTTTAATTCTTTTGCTAGAATAATTTTTTCTTCATCAAGTTTCATCTTTTCTATTTCTACTTGTTTTTGTTTATCATTAATGGTCTGTTGTTGTACTTCTAAATTATTCTCTCTTGTTTCTAAATTATTCTCTCTTGTTTCTAAATTATTCTCTCTTGTTTTCAGATTATTTTGTTTTGTTTTCACTTCTGACATTATTCTTTTTATCTGTTCATGTTCTGTTTTTAAGTCCTCTTCATATATTCTATCAAATTCTTCTTTATCATACACAGGTATTCCATTTTTATTAAATCTTATTGTATTCATAAAATCCATTATTTTTAACACATCCCTTCTTTTTTGAATTTTTTTTAATTTTTCATAATCCCTTTCTATAAATATTAACATGGCTTTTTCAAAACTATTTAATTTATCTTTATTGTAATATTTTTTATTTAAGTAGTCAAGATTAATATGTATTATTCTTATACCAAAATACAACATTTGATTATATTTAGGGAAATCTAATATAGAATCATATATTAAATTATTTTGCTTTAATACATCATATGAATCTATATTAATTAATATAGTTTGCAAATCTTGAGTATATTTATTCTTATTATTCAATCGACTGCTGTGTTCTAAGAATAAATACCAGTAATTTTTATTTACGTGAATTAATCTATTGCTACTATTCATTTCTAATATTATTACTATATTTTTGTATTTAAACATTATATCTGTGTGACCGTTATTATGTCCTTCTATGTTAGTTGGTATTTCTCCTCCAATAATGGTTATATTTTGTCTTAAATCTTCTTTATTATAACCTAATAAATAGCTAAAAAAGAAACATAAAAAATCTAAAGAGCATTCATTTAAAAATACATTTTTAAAAGTTCAATCATTTTGTAAATTTAATAATAATTTTGACTTCATATTTAATCTCTCCTTTCACTATATATTATTGTGAAAAAATTTGTATTTCCTTTTTTTTTAATTAAATTTTTTAGTATTTTTTCTAATTAATTAAAATTTTCTTGTTATTATTTCAAATATTAAAAATGTGACAGTAAAATTGATGTATATAAAAAATAAAATTTTATGTAAATTTATTGTAAAATAAAAAAGTGTTTATACACTTTCATTTTTATTCTAAAATTGCTTTTATTCTTCTGACTCCTGCACTACTTGCTTCTTCTTTTTTTATTTTAAATGTTCCAAGAACTTTAGTACTTTTAACGTGTGGTCCACCACATAATTCGTGAGAAACATCGCCTATGCTATAAACACTTACAATATCTGGATATTTTTCAATAAACATACATTCTGCCCCACTATTTATTGCGTCTTGTTTACTCATTTCTTTAACGCTTACAGGTAAATCCTCGTTTATCCATTCATTTACTATTGTTTCTACTTTTGTTTTTTCTTCATCTGTTAGTTTATGATCACAAGAGAAGTCGAATCTCATTCTTTCACTAGTAATATTACTTCCTTTTTGATGAACATTAGGACCAACGACAATTTTTAATGCAGCATTTAATAAATGAGTTGCTGTATGGTATTTTATTTCCATTTCTCCAGTACTTTGTAATCCACCTTTAAATTTACCACTAGATGCTGTTCTAGATAATTCTTGATGTTTTTTAAATTTTTCTTTAAAACCATCTACATCAACAACTATGCCAAGTTCGCTTGATAGCTCAACTGTTAATTCTATTGGGAAACCATAAGTATCGTAAAGTTTAAAAGCTAAATCTTTATTTAAATTTCCATCTGTTATATTTTTTGTGATTTTTTCAAATTCTTTTAAACCTTTTTCTAATGTTCTATTAAATTTTATTTTTTCATTTGTTAAAACTTCTAATATAGTATTATAATTAGTTTCTAATTCTTCATAATATTTTTTATATTTTGTAATTATTAATTTTGCAATTTCTAAATCCCAATTACTATTAACATCAATGTCCAATTTTTTAGCATGTCTAATTGCTCGTCTAATTAATCTTCTTAGTATATAACCTTGATCTGTATTACTTGGCTTTATACCAGCATTATCTCCTGCTATAAAAACTGATGTACGAATATGATCTGCGATAATACGCATACTTTTTTCATTACCTAAGTATGGTTTCATACTTATTTTTTCAATTAACTCTATTACATCTTTCCAAACACTTGATTTGTAGTTATCATTTACTCCTTCTAGTATTGATACTACCCTTTCATAGCCCATGCCAGTATCTACATTTTTTTTAGGTAGTGGAGTAATATTTCCATTTTCATCTTTATTAAATTCCATAAAAACATCATTCCATATTTCTACCCAACGTGTATCTTCTGGGTCAAATATTTCTGGAATATCTTCTTCACTTCTCCAATAAAACATTTCTGAATCTGTTCCACATGGTCCAGTTTCTCCTGCTATCCAAAAATTATCATCACTAGTAAATGCTATATGTTTTTCATCTATTCCTAAGCTTTCCCATACTTTTAAAGTCTCTTCATCTTTACTTAGAAGATCGTTTCCTTTAAAAACTGTGACTGCTAATCTTTCTTTAGGAATTTTCAAGATGTCTGTTAAAAATTCAAAACTCCATGTAATTGCTTCTTTTTTAAAATAATCACCTAAGCTCCAATTTCCTAACATTTCAAAAAATGTATGATGATACGTATCTCCTACTTCATCTAAATCGTTAGTTCTAATACATTTTTGATAATCTACAAGTCTTGTTCCGTATGGATGAGGTTCACCCTTTAAATAAGGAACTAAAGGTTGCATTCCAGCAGTATTAAATAATACACTAGGATCGTTTTCTGGTACTACTGGTGCACTCGGAATTTGTTTATGTCCTTTTGATACAAAAAAATCTATATATAAATCTTTTAAATTCATTTTATTTACCTCCAATTTTTTCTACTATAATATTTACTACTTCGTCAATAGTTAGATTTGATGAATCAATATATATTTGATCGTTGCACCTTTTTAAGGCTCCAACAGGTTTATTTTTATCGTTATAATCTCTTTTTTTTATGCTTTCATATATTTCTTCATATGACATTTTTTTATTATTTTCTTCATTTTGAATAAATCTTCTTTTTGCTCTTTCATCAATACTTGCGTCTAAATAAAATTTAAAATCTGCATTAGGAAAAACCACAGTAGTTATATCTCTACCTTCCATAATGACATTTTTTCCTAAAGCCATTTTTCTTTGTAATTCAACTAATATTTCTCTTACTTTTATTATACTAGAAACCGGTGAAACAACATTTGTGACATCTTTATCTCTTATCCTTTTACTAACATCTTTTCCATTTAAAAATGTTCTTCCGTTTTCATCAAAGTCTATTTTTAAAGATTTAGTTAATTCTATTATTTTATTTTCATCATTTGGATCAATACCTTTTTCTATAAGAGCTAGTGCTACACATCTATATGTTGCTCCTGTATCTATATAAGTTAAATTACATTTTTTTGCTACTAATTTTGTTATTGTTCCTTTACCACTACCTGCAGGTCCATCTATTGCTACTATCATAAAAATCCCTCTCAAACTAATAATATTATAAAACAAATAGTACTAAATTAATAGTACTATTCTAATTTTTTTCATATTTAATTATCAATTATTTTTATATATTCTATAACTGGTTGTTTATCATCTGGTATTAATCCATTTTTGTCTCCAAATTTACTAACATTTTCTTCTATTTTATCTACAACTTCTATACCAGATATAACTTTACCGAAAGCAGCATAATTTCCATCTAAACTAGTATTATCTTTATGCATAATAAAGAATTGACTACTAGCACTATCATTGTCATTACTACGAGCCATTGATATAACCCCTCTTTTATGACTTATAGTATTATTTACTCCATTATTTTTAAATTCCCCTTTTATTGTTTCACTGCTACCACCAGTACCATTTTTTAAAGGATCTCCTCCTTGTATCATGAATCCGTCAATTATTCTATGAAAAGTTAATCCATTATAAAATCCATCTTGTGATAATTTAATAAAATTTTTAACTGTTATAGGGGCGTTATTACTATCTAATTCAACTTTTATTTCTCCATAATCTTTTACTTTAATTAAAGCTTGTACATTTTCTTTTGTAGGATAATTCAATCCTATTATCAATGTAATTATAATTCCTAGTATAATTATATATTTTAAATATTTTTTCATCTATATATCCTTTCAAATTTATTAATATAATCATTAATACTTCTCTTATTTTTTATACATTTATACATTTCTTTTAACAAATCATCATCTTTATATATTATGGCACCTACACTTAATATACATGATGCATAAATATTAATATTTCCATCTAAATTGCTTATCATCATAATCATATCTTTTATATTATTGCTATTTAGTATAACATAGAAAGTTATTTTTAAAATATTAATAATATTATTATCAAACTTTATATCTTTATAAAATATATTATTTTTTAAAATTTCTTTAAATAATATTTTATTTTTATTACTAAAATAATTTGGTATATCTATTTTAAGTGATTTAAATTTATCATATCCTTCTAATAAATTTAAAACGTATTTGTAATAAATAAAACATCCAATTAATACTACTTCATTTGTAGTAGTTATTGATAAGACTGGAATTAGTGTATCTAGAGTATCATTATTATAATAATTATATATAACAATAGGTAAAACTCTTGAAATACAAAAGCCACTAGTATCATACTCATTATAATTATAATTTAAATTATTTTTTTTACTATAATATTCTAATATTTTTAAAGTTTCTTTATCAATAGCATAATTTTTTTTATCACTTGTATACTTATTTAATATTAGTGACATACAAAGTCTATTTAATATATCTATTTCATTAATTTTATTTGTATTTATGATAGAGTCCATAGTTGCTAACATGTTTACTGTACTGAAAGAATAATTTCCTTTTTTTATATTTAATTCTTTATTATCCTTTATTTCTAAATAATTATTTTCATTACTAAGCAAACTCAAACCATATGAGTCTCCTATAATAAAACCTAATAATAATTTTTTTAAATTCATATTACCACTTATTTCTTAAAAGATATTATACATGTTTCAGATTCGTTATATATACATAATTTATTATCTTTTTTATCTATTTTAAATTTATAAAATGTAGTTGCATTAACATATATTTTTAATATATTTTTTTCTTCATCATATTCATTATTACCTATTTGATCTTTTCTATCATTAAATTTAACAGTAGATTTATTATTGTGTATAATAACTTCTTTGAAATTTGTATTTTCATTATCTGTTTTCCAAGTTCCTAAATAACTTGTTGGTATAAATGTAATAACTTCATTTGTTTTGAAACCTAAATAAAGCAATATAATAATTATTATAATTTTTATAATACTAGGTACTACTTTTAATAGTTTACTAAATATAATTGGTAATGTTAGTATACTAATTAATATAAAATATATTGTATTAAATTTACTATGGTTTATTAACCCAAATAATAATATTACTACAGATATAATATATCTTAATATATTTAATTGTTTTTCATCTTCGTACATTGCGTAATCATTTATTAAATCAACAATAACACCTATTCCAAATAAACCAAATGTTAATAGATATATTATTCCCCATAAATAGTTTTTTTCTATAAATTTATGTACTCCAAACCAACCTAATAATGAAATAATTAAAAATTTACTGCCAGTTTTAATAGTTTTTATATTTTTATAATTTTCTTCTTTTTCTGTTATGTAATTTACTTCTTTTTTAGTTGCTAATATTTTATATGTTGTAATTAAATCATTATAATTATTTTTAAATTCTTTTGTTTTTTCTTTATAAGTGAAATCTTTTGTTAAACATTCTAATAATCTTTTATATATTTTTTTGTTTTTTAAATATTTTTCATTTAAATTTAAATATATTTCATATGCTTCATTATATTTTTTTTCTTTATATAACTTTTCTGCATTTTTATAATCTTTATCATTATATATTATATCTTTTTTTATAGTAGATTTTATTTTAGTATTATTTTTTTTTGTAGTACTCTTTTTTTTATTACTATTATTAGTTTTAGTATTTGTTTTTGGGTTTATATTTTTTTTATTTTTTGTTTTATTCATATTGCTCCTCCTTATCTTGTATTTAATTCTTCTAAGCTATTTACCATTATCCAATCTTCTAGTGCACTATAGTTTGGAATATTAAGGCCATCTATTTTTTCTAAATTATCAAATTCTATTAAACATAAACATTTCTTTTTCCATTTATCTTCTTCAGATTCAGTTAAAATTAATTTATCTTTATATTTATTTAATATTTCATCTATTTCCATATTTGTTAAAGATTTATAACTATCTGCATTTTTTACTATTGCATGATAATAAGAGATGTTATCTCCTTTATTTACAAAATATAATTCATCGTTTATAAATATTCTTGAATTCGGAATACGTCTTTTGGAGTTACCTCTTAATAATACTGTTCTTTCTTTATTAATTATTTTATTTAATTCATTTGTTTTATTATCACATATAACTATATGTATCATTTTCATCACCACGTATTTATTCTATCATAATTTATGTGTTTTTTATTAAAAAAATTCACTTTTGTGAATTAATTTTTTTTACTCTTATTTACTAAATCTTTTATTTTTCTAAAATAATGATTTATACAGGATTTAGATACATTTATATCAGTTTCCATATTTATTATGTATGCTAATTCATTCATTGTTGTTTCAGGATATTTTTCTTTATAACTTATTACAGTTTTTATTTTATCATCTAGCAAATCAATCATATCATTATCTTTTAAATAATTAATATTATTTATTTGTTCTAATGAAGAATTCATACTTTTTTCTATATTTGCTTGTTCACAATTATTTAATCTATTAACCATATTTTTATGATCTCTATATATTCTTATATCTTCATAATAAAATAGTGAATTTGTAGCACCTAAAATTTTTATAAAATCACTTATTTCTTCACTTATTTTAATATATACCATATATCCTTTATCACGTTTTATTATTTTACTATGAAATTTAATAGATAATAATAAATTATTTATTAATTCAGCATATTCTTTATTATCTATTAAAAATTCTAAATGATATTTACTTTTTGATGGATCATTTATGGATCCATTACATAAAAATGTTCCTCTTAGAAATGCTGATATTTCCTCAAAACTACTGTCAGTAATAGAGTTAAATACCAAAGATATATCACTTTCTATAATATCTATTTTTTGTTTTAAAGATAATATATATACTTTTTTAATTTTAAATTTTTTTTGTGTTCTTACAGTTAAATTAATACTAATATTGTAATTAATTTTTATTAATTTATAAATGTATCTAGCAACATTGGGATTTTCTATATAAATATTTATTTTATTGTTTTCTTTTATAGATGCAAATTTTAAATATGCTAATAATTCTATTCTAGCATCAAGTATATTTGGTTCAATCGAAGTTATTTCTTCTTTAATTCTTGTTGTAAAAGTCATTTTATACCTCATCCATTAAATAAGAAAATATTAAATAAGATGTTTTAAGAGAATCATGTTTTATAGTTCCATCTTCTTTTGAAAATACATATAATTTATCACTTATTAAATTTGTATTAAGTTTTTCTATTTCTTTTTTATCTATTTTAACCATATCTTTTTCTTCTTCTCTAGCATATTTTTGTCTAGTTTTATATGGAATATTTTTATTGTTTGCTATTACGACGTCTATTTTATTAATATATTTATTAATTACTTTTATGTGATCGCTAACTTTAAAATCATCAGTTTCACCCGGTTGTGTAAATAAATTACATACATACATTTTTTTTGCTTTAGATTCGTTTATTGCATTTTTTATACTATCAATTATTATATGAGGTAAAATACTTGTATAAAGTGAACCTGGAGAAAATATAATTAGATCTGCTTCTTTTATTGCTTTTATTACTTCTTTATTTACTTTAAAATCTTTATCATATTTTAATTCTTTTATTTTTTTATCACTTTTAGTAATATTCTCTTCTCCAATTATTTTAGTATTATCTTCCATTATTCCTATTAATTCTACTTTATCTTCTGTATTAGGTAGAATTCTACCATTTATTTTAAGTAATCTACACATGAAATCTATTGCATCTGTTAAATTACCTTTTTGATCTATAAGAGCTGCCATAAGTATATTTCTAATAGGATGATTTTCCAAAGATGGATTTTTAAATCTATAAGATAATAAATCTATTAGTTCTTCATTAGCGTTAGACATAGTTAACATTACTTTTCCTATATCTCCTACAGCTGGTATATTTAATTCTCTTTTTAATGTACCAGTGCTTCTCCCGTTGTCTGCAACGCTTATTACTGATGTGACATTTACTGGGAATAGTTTTAAGCCAGATAATAAATGACTTAAACCAGTTCCGCCTCCAAATACAACAACATTTTTCATGTAGATCACTCCGTTTCTAGTTAATTATATCATAATTACAAAAAAATTAGTCATAAAGACTAATAATTTATAAAGTTTATTAATTTATCAAAATTTCATAAGGTTTTTCTTTAGTACCTATTCCATCTCCTGTTATTTTGATTCCTGGTTTTAAATTTATGGATGGACGCAAACTTCCACCACTAGATTCAGTATTGAAAGTACCAGAACTATTATATCCAAATCCAAAACTATTATCATGATAATAATAAATTCGTGGTGTCATTGTTAACATATAAATTTTATTATCAAATTGAAAATCATTATAAAGATAATACTTTCCTTCATATTGACCACCGGGTGAATCAAAATCGTAAGTAGTCCCTGCTAATGCCGTTTCATCAGCAGTCAATGTTCCTACATACATATTTGTATTATCTGAAAATTTATTCATGTTTGTTCCATTACATTTTAATGTTGGTTCTTTTGTTTTTTTCCCTTTTAAACGAACATATGAATCATAATAAAAAGTTTCACTTTTAATTTGTTTATCTAACATTTCTTGACTTGTTAGAGATATTGTATTATCAGTTTCACTAGCATAAGCTTTATCATTTAAACACCAATCTCCTGCTTTTAATTTATCTAAATAATTTGCAAGTGGTCCATTTTGGAAATTTTTAAACGCTGTTGCCATTGATTTATCATTATCTGTTCCACCATTTAAATAGTTCATTAAATACATTGCTCTTGAATTCTGTGTTCCATCAGAAGCAGTTAATGTATTTGCATCATATTGTGTATAACCAATATTACCAGTCTTTGTTGAACCACCAGTTGTAGTTGGTATATCCCAATTACCGTCACTTGTAGCACAAGTACTATCTTGGTCTTCTAATATTAATTTAATACTTCCATCTCCAGCAATTCGAACTATTCTCCAACACATTCCTGCAAAATTTATATAATTATTCAGAATTGGTCCCCTAAAATAATAACTAAATCCATAATCATCTAGCATGCTGTAAAGCCCTGCATTTTCAAAAAAATTATTGTTAGAATAATATGTTATATCTCCAGCTAATCTATCTATATTAACAGATTTGTTTATTGTTTTCACATTTTTATTAAAGCCAGTATTTTCTTTATAACAGGAGACTTTGGCTCCAAGACCAAGAATATCTAAACAATTAATTAAAGTTTTAGCATATCCATTTGAATCATTAAACTCTCCAGGATAATCAACTTCAGCACCATTCTCTATTATTGCACTGGCAAGTGTTCCATTTCCCATTGGTCCAAATGTACTTGGATTTACTAAGTTTGCTTTTGCACTAAACTGTTTATTCATATCTATACTTTGATCTGTTCCTGTATCTTTGTAAGTCACAACTAATGTATATACTTGTACTTTATCATCTTCTATAGAGTTTGTTATTAGTATTTTACCCATTGTTGGAAATATTTGTTCATCACTTACTCCATTACATGTTCCACTTGTTGTTCCATTTACTGTGTAATTATTTCCATCTTTTGTAATACTATATCCTTGTTTTAAATATTGAGTACATGATATTGTATATACTAAATCTTCTGTCCTTTCTAATGTATTTACTACATTCTCTAGTGCAACTCCATATTCTTCAATCTTTTTATTACCATTATTTGTTGCACTAAACATTTTTGTAAAACTAACACCTGGTTCTACATTTGTTGCACTTATTAATGT
>CAKONF010000022.1 GCA_934097015.1 uncultured Bacilli bacterium
TGTAATGGAGTAAATGAAACAACATTTCCAAGTGGAATAAGTCAATTAATAACAAATACAATAGAACCAGGAAAAACCCATACATATACATTTAAATTTACATATAAAGATACAGGAACAGACCAAAGTATAGATATGGGAAAAGAGTTAAGTGCCAAGATACAAATATTTGGAAAACTACCAAATGGAGAATTTTTCCCATTTGAAGATGGAAGTCTAGCTAGTGCAATAATAAATAACGCAAAA
The DNA here is from genome assembly GCA_934097015.1 of uncultured Bacilli bacterium. Lineage (GTDB taxonomy): Bacteria > Bacillota_I > Bacilli_A > RF39 > UBA660 > UMGS1124. Next base: position 247 of record CAKONF010000022.1, read on the forward strand.
ACAAGTATAAATGGAACTACATTTGTAGATAATTTATCTTCAACAAACCTTTCAAATAAATGGACTACTTATGATGAAAAAATGCTTGCAACAGCAGAAGATGATTATGGAACAAGTTATTATTTTAGAGGAAATCCGACAGATAACTATTTAAATTATGCAGGTATGTGTTGGCGAATAATTCGTATTCAAGGAGATGGAAGTGTTAAATTATTACTTGCTTCTGAAAAAACGTGTAGTGAAGCAAATTTAACTATAGATAGTGGACTTGCTACAGATGGAGCTGCTGGAACACAAGGTACTAAAATTAAAACTGAATATGGAAAGAAAAGCATAAAAGATAATTTTTATTTATTGGACTATATTAATGGAAATAAAGAAGGTCAAGCAAGATATGATTTAAATCTATGGTTGAATAGAAAAATCACAAATGAAAATGATAAATTATTATTAAAGAAAGAAACATGGTGTATTGGAGATCAAAAAAATGGATACGAATATTGGTACAATACAAGTGGAAATATAATTGGTACAATAGATGATTTGATAAATTCAAATACCGATTTCTATTATGTTGCTGCAAAAAAACTAAGTACTAATACACCATCTTATAAATGTGATATAACAGGTACAACTGGTGAAACTGACATAAATAAAATAGGTTTGATTACATTGGATGAACTAATGTATGCAGGTGGGACTTATGGAAGTGCTAATGAAGGTGAAAGTGATAATAATAATAGTTATATACTAGATAACGGTCAATCAGATTATACAGTAGGAGATTGCACTTTAACATTAACTCCATATGCTCAAAATATATTTGAAACACCAGATGGATATTATTCAAGCCCTTTTCCAATATTTATTACAGACAGTGGTGTAGCAAATGATGCTTATACAGATAATGGAGGAATTCGACCAGTATTGACAATTAAAGGTGGTACAAAAATTACGGGTGGAGATGGAACAATCAAAAATCCTTATAATATAAGTTAGAATAAATAAAATTTTAATTTTATCAAAAAAATATTTACAAAAAGTACTAGTTTTGATATAGTATATTTAAGGTAGAAATACCTAAAAACAAATTTTACGATTCATGAAAAAACAAGAAGCATACTTCTTCCCCAACCCCAAAAATCGTTGGGGGGGGGGGTATAAAGAAATATGTTTTTTCGTGTAAAAAAAGGAGTGTGAAAAGAATGAATCGTAAGCAAAAAATAATAGTAAGTACAACAGGAATATTTTTAGTACTTTTAATTCTTGTAGGATTAACTTACGCATATTTTTTAACAAGAATAAATGGAAATACAAATGATAAAAGTATAAGTGTGACTACAGCAAACTTAGAATTAACTTATGGAGATAATAGTGCAGAGATACTAGGTAAAGATTTAGTATTAGAGCCAAGTGATACTGAAATTGGAACAAAAACATTTACTGTCACAAATAATGGTAATGATACAAGTTATGTAGTAGTTATAGAAAATGTTAGTGTGACAAAGACTAGTGATGGAAGTACAACTACATTTGAAAGTAATGATTTCAGATACACATTAACTTGTACAAAAAGTGATGGAACGAATTGTGATGGAGTAGGTACACAAAGTGTATTTCCAATAAACGGTGGTGTTCTAGTTGGAAATAGTATAAAAGAGGGAGATGTACATACATATACATTTAAATTGTGGTACATAGATACTGGAATAGACCAAAGTAATGATATGGGTAAAACAATACAAGCAAGATTAAATATAACAAATCTATCAAGTATGACAAATCCGTATTTGGCTAATACAAATAGTTTAGCATATAATATAATAGAAAATGCTAAAAATAAAGCAAATGGAACAGAGTTGTTATCAAGTCCAAAAACAAAAGTTGCAGAAGAAATTTCTACAAAGTGGGGAACAGGTAAATATTATACTGAAACTGTGACGACCGGAAGTTTAGGTGGTTCTTATTATACATGGAAAATAGGAGATAGTGCAGCTAATGCTAAAACTGGTAGTTCGGTAAGTTCATATGAAGAAGCCGTTGGGAAATATGTATATGATGATTGCAATTATTTGACTAGATATTTGGAGTCTTATGACGCTACATCATCAACATTAAATTTTAGAACAGAAATATATGATTATGAAAAAAATATGTCTGTGGCAACAGATGATTATGGGACAAGCTATTATTATAGAGGAAATGTAATAGATAATTATGTAAATTTTGCAGGAATGTGCTGGCGAATAGTTCGTATTGTGGGAGATGGAAGTATAAAACTAATATTAGAAGATCAAGATAGTACATGTGCTACAAGTGACGGTAATTGGAACATACCTACTACAACTGGTGGCAAAACAAAAACTGGTAATTTTGGATATACACAATATGCAGCAAACACATTGACCGCTTCCGATGGAACCAAAAATTCAAGTACAAAAAAATTAATGAATTATTTAAATGGTGGAACAAATAATGATAAATCGATGGCAACAGCATTTAAGAATTTTCAAACTGGACCTTTAGCAAATTATTTAGATGAATTAAAAGCAGGAGACTGGTGTTTAAATGATAAAGCTTATGCTAGTAGGACTGATAATACAACATCATTAACTAGTCAGGAATTACTTGATAAAAAAATTAAGAATGGACCAGAAATTTATTATGACTCAGATGTTCATTTAAAAGAAAAAACTCCAAAAGAATCAACATTAAAATGTAATGGAACAGTAATGACTAAGTTTGCAGATAATACTAATATGTATGTGGGAACATTAACAGCAGATGAAGTTACATATGCTGGTGGTAATGGTGGTAATCCGTATTATTACTTAATAAATGATTATCTAAAATCAAATCGATTAACGTTTTGGTCTTTGACACCTATGACATTTGGTGGCGGTGATCGCGTATTTAGTGTACAAAGTTTGGGTTTCATTCTCGGAGGTACCTATGTGGATGACGACAAATCGTTCCGTCCCGCAGTTTCTCTTAAACCTGGAATACAAATTTCAAGTGGAAATGGTACTAAAGAAAATCCTTACGAAATTGTTTCATAATGTTTTCCTAAGTTAATTGTGTCTTTTTATGAAAATTAAGTACTAAGAACTTTAGTACTTTTTTCATATCTTTATATGTATTTTTAACTATACTTGTGATAAAATAGGTTGTAGGTGATTGAAGTGCTAAGTATAAAAAATTTAAAAGTAAGTGTAGATGATAAAATAATATTAAATGATTTTAATTTAGAAATAAAAGATAATGAAATACATGCATTAATGGGACTCAATGGTAGTGGTAAAAGTACAATATGTAAAGTTCTAATGGGTGATAGTAGATATAAAGTTATATCAGGTTCTATATTTTATAAAGATGTAGACTTATTAAAAATGGATACAACTACTAGAGCTAGAAGTGGTCTATTTTTAGTAAATCAAAATCCTATTGAAATAGAAGGTGTTAAGAATTCAGAAATGTTAAGATTAGCTCTAGAAGCTAAAACAGGTAAAAGTGAAAATATATTTGAATTTTCTAAATTAATGAATAATGTTTGTGAAAAAATAAATGTAGATAAAAGTTTTATACACAGAGGCATTAACGAAAATATGTCTGGTGGAGAAAGAAAGAAAAATGAACTTATGCATTTATGGGTTTTAGAACCAGACTTAATACTTTTAGATGAAATTGATAGTGGCGTTGACGTAGATAATTTAAATACTATTTGTAATTCATTAAAAGAATATTTTGATACACATTCATGTTCATTCTTAATAATTACACATCATACAAATATACTAAAAAAACTAATTCCAAATAAAGTACATATATTGTCTTCAGGTAAAATTATAAAAACTGGTGATTATAGTTTAGCAGAAAGTATAGAAAATAATGGTTTTACTGGGACAAATAAAGTAAGTGAGAATATAAATAATGAATAAAATAGTATTAGATAAAGAAAATATTATAAATTTAAAAATAGAAGAAGATAGTATATGTAATGTTAGTAAAGATTATATTATAAAAGAATTAAATATAGATATAAAAGATAATGTAATATTTGAATTAAATCACTATAGTGAAATAAATAATACATTAAAAATAAATATAACACAAAATAATAATAGTAAATTTATATATAATCATAGTTTTATATCATATGATAATTATAATTTAAATATTGATATTACTATGAAAGGTAATAATTCTAAAAATAATATTAATATACATGGAATAAGTGATAATGCTAGAGTAAGTGTTATAATAGATGGAATTGTAAAAGAAAATACATTTGATAATGATTTAAATGAATATGTTAAATTATTAAATATTAATAATGGTGTTTCAAATATATATCCAAATATGTTTATAAATACTAAAAATGTTGTTGCTAATCATAGTGCTAGTGTATCTAAAATAAATGAAGATTATTTATTTTATTTAATGAGTAAAGGCTTAGAACGTGATGAATGTATTAAATTAATTTTAGATGGATTTTTAAAAAATAATGCTAGATAATGGAGGTGATTTTATGAATGAGTATAGATATGATTTTCCTATGTTAAAAAATGATATAATTTATTTAGATAATGGTGCTACAACTTTTAAACCAGATAGTGTTATTGATGCAATAACTGATTACTATAAAAATTATAGTGCTAACGCACATAGAGGAGATTATACAATTAGTTATAAAGTTGACGTTAATTATGAAAATGCACGTAAAAAAATTGCTGATTTTATAAACGCAGATTTTGAAGAAACTATATTTACAAGTGGTGCAACAGAATCTTTAAATATGATAGTAAATGGATTCTTTAAAAATATTTTAGAAGCAGGAGATGAAGTATTAATTACTAAAAGTGAACATGCTTCAAATGTTCTTCCTTGGTTTAAATTAGCAAAAGAACTTAATATAGTTGTTAATTATATAGAACTTGATGATAACTTACATATTACTATGGATAATGTAATAAATAGCATAACACCTAAAACAAAAGTAATAAGCATTGCTGGAATAACAAATGTAGTTGGAGATGAAAGACCAATAGATGATATATGTAAATTTGCTCATGCAAATAATATATTTGTAGTAATAGATGGAGCTCAATTAGTACCACATAAAAAAGTAGATGTAAAAAAAAGTGATATAGACTTTTTAGCATTTTCAGGACATAAAATGTGTGGACCAACTGGAATTGGCGTGCTTTATGGAAAAAAAGAATTTTTAGAAAAATTAGAACCTATTAATATGGGTGGTGGTATGAATGAATCTTTTGATGATCCTGATAACGTTTATTTAAAAGAATTACCAACTAGACTAGAGGCAGGTACACCTAATATTGCTGAAGCAATAGGACTTGGTGCTGCTGTTGATTATTTAAATAAAATAGGTATGGATAATATATTTGAATATGAAAAAAAATTAAAAACTTACTTAATTGATAAATTAATAAAATTGCCATATATAGATATAATAAATTTAGAAAGTGATTCAGGCATAGTATCATTTAATATAGATGGAATATTTAGTCAAGATGTTGCATTTTATCTAAATAAATATAATATTTGTGTAAGAGCAGGAAATCATTGTGCTAAAATATTAAAAGATGAAACTGGAGTAAAAAACTCATTAAGAGTTAGTTTATACTTTTATAATACATATGAAGAAATTGATAAATTAATTAATTTGTTAAGTGATAGAGATAAAATAATAAGAGAGATGATATAATGGATAATGAGTTTAAAAGAGAGATTATATTAGAAAATTTTCAAAACCCATTTAATAAAGATGGTAATGATAATTTAGGATATTTAAAAACTAATTCTAATAATGAATCATGTATAGATAACATAGACATATATGTTGATATAAAAGATAATATAATAAAAGATATAAGATTTAATGGAGAAGCATGTGCTATTTCAACTGCAAGTACTTCTATAATGTTAAAAAATATAATTAATAAAAGTGTAGATGATGCTATTAAATATATAAATAATTTTATGAATATGATTAATGAAAAAGAATACAATGAAGAAGAACTAAATGAAGGTATTGCATTTGATGAAATATACAAACAACAGAATAGAAAAACATGTGTTACTCTACCATATACAGGTATATTAAAAATATTAAATAATTATAAAAAATAGTAGGAATATTCTTACTATTTTAAAATTATATTGATAAAACTTTAGTTTTTTTTCATAATGTGTTATCATTTTGTTAGCTAATGAGGTGGCTTATGAATAATTTAGTGTTAGCATACTTAGGTGATGCAGTATATGAATTATGGATTAGAGAATATTTAATAAATAAAAAAATTGGAAAAGTAAATGATTTACAAAATGAAAGTATGAAATATGTTAGTGCAAAAAGTCAAGTAAAACATTTACATAGATTGCTAGATAATAATATATTAACAGAAGAAGAAATTGACGTTGTTAAACGTGGTAGAAATGCATCCAGTCATAATAAAAAAAATGTAGATATAATTACATATAAAAAAAGTACTGGATTAGAATGTTTGATTGGTTATTTAAAAATAAATAAAAATACTAAAAGAATAGATGAAATAATGAATTTTATAGTAGGTGAATAAAATGAGAGTTGCTGGAAAAAATGTTTTTAATGAAATAGATATCAAAAATATAAAAAAAATATATTTAAGTAATAATTTTAAAGATAAAGATATAATTAACGTTATACATAATAATAAATTAAAATATGTACTTACAGAACAAAAAGTTTTAGATAATATGTTAAGAAATAATCAAGGTATTATTGTAGAAATAAATGATTTTAAATATAAAGATATAAATGTTATAGATGATAATTTTGTTATAATATTAGATCATTTAGAAGATCCACATAATTTTGGAGCAATAATACGTACTGCAGAAAGTAGAGGAATAAAAAATATAATTATTCCAAAAGATAGAAGTGTAAGTGTTAATGAAACAGTTATGAAATGTAGTGCTGGAACTTTAAATCATGTTAATATAATACAAGTAGTTAATTTAGTGAATGCAATAAACTATTTAAAAGAAAAAGGTTTCTTTGTTTATGGTGCTGAAGCTGATGGAGTTTTATATAATCAAGTTAATTATAGTGATAAAATATGTTTAATTATTGGTAGTGAAGGAAAAGGAATAAGCAAAGTAGTAAGAAAAAATTGTGATGAAATAATTTCACTTCCTATGAAAGGACACATAAATAGTTTAAATGCATCAGTTGCTGCTGCTATATTAATATATGGAATAGGTGATTAAATGGACTACGAAGATAGTGAATTAACATATCTATTAAATGATAATAATGAAGTAGCACAAGATATTTTGTATGAAAAATATCAATTTATTATTAAATCTCTTTTAAATAAATACAGAAGAGTATTTTTGGCGCTAAATATAGATTATGAGGAAGCAAAACAGGAAGCTAATTTAGCATTTAGTTATGCAATATTTAACTATGATGATACAAAAGATACAAGTTTAAATACATTTATTACATTATGTGTTGAAAGAAAAATAAGAGCAATTATAAAAAGTAAAGAAACTATGAAAAGTAAAGTTCAAAGTGAAATAGTTTCACTAAATAGTGATAACTATTTAGAAAACTTTATAAAAGATGAAACATATGAACCAAGTAAAAAAATAGAAAATATTGATATGTTAAAGTATATTAATAATGAAGTAAAAACACTTTTATCAAAAAAAGAATTAGAAGTATATAATTTAATATTACAAGGTATGGAGTATAATGAAATAGCATCTATATTAAAAAAGTCTCCTAAACAAATAGATAATACAATACAAAGAATAAGAATAAAATTAAAAAATTTAAGATAAAGTATTGCATGAATATTTATTTTGTGTTATATTATGTTTGTACACGAAAGTGTTTTTTTAATACGATAATTTAGAGGTGAAAAAATGGCTAAAAACGAAACAAAAAAAAGTTATATCGAAGAAGTAAAAGGAGAAATGAAAAAAGTAAAATGGCCTTCTAAGAAAGAAATGGGTAAATATACAATTTCTACTTTAGTATTTATTGTAGCTTTTGCTTTATATTTCTTTGGAATAGAAAGTTTATTTGCTTTTGTAAAGGGGTTAATAGGATAATATGGAAAATGAATCAAAAGAAAAATTATGGTATGTAGTAAATACTTATAGCGGTCACGAAAGTAAAGTACAAGAAAAATTATTATCTAGAGCTCAGACAATGGGATTCCAAGATTATATATTTAGAGTAGTTGTTCCAGAAGAAACTGTTTATGAAACATTAAAAGATGGTTCAACTAAAGAAAGAAAAAAGAAAATGTTCCCAGGATATATTTTGGTTGAAATGATTATGACGGATGAAGCATGGTATATTGTACGTAATACACCTGGTGTAACAGGATTTATAGGATCAAGTGGTAAAGGAGCAAAACCAACACCATTATTACCACAAGAGATAGATAAAATATTATCAAGTATGGGTATGACAAGAATGGATGTTGATAAAGACTTAGCAGTTGGTAATAAAGTAAGCATTACTGATGGACCATTTAAAGGAATGCTTGGTACAATAGATAATGTTGATGTTGAAAATAATACTTTAACAGTTTTAATAGACTTATTTGGTCAAGAAACACCAGTTGAAGTAGAATTGGGACAAGTAATAGCGGAGTAGATTATGGATAATGAAATTAATTTATATGTCGGAAATATTGTAGAAACTAAAATAAAATGTGAATATGGTGAAAATATTATTGCTAGCAATATTGAAAGAAACATTTTAGAAGATGGTGTTATATTAGTAAAATTAAGTAATAATACTTATATGAAATATGAAGATTTATTTAAAAATAAAAGAAATAGAAGAAAATATACAACTGATAAAACAAATGATATATATGTAGATAAAGATTCATTAGTTAATTTAAAAGAATATCTTGATAAAACTAAAAAAATGAAGTAATTCGTCTTATGACGGATTTTTTTTCTTACTTATATTTGAATAATATAAAATTTATTGTATAATTAATTTAGGTGAGATTATGAAAGATTTACGTGTAGTTTTTATGGGAACTCCTATATTTGCAGTTCCAGTATTAGAAAAATTAATAGAAAATGCAAATGTTGTATTAGTAGTATCACAACCAGATTCTTTTGTTGGTAGAAAAAAAATATTAACACCAAGTCCTATAAAGGAAAAAGCACTAGAAAATAACATTGAGTGTTTTACACCATGTAATATAAAAGAAGATTATCAAAAAATAGTAGATGCTAATCCAGATATTATTATTACATGTGCATATGGACAAATTATTCCAAAAGTATTACTTGATTTACCTAAATATAAATGTGTAAACGTACATGCTTCTTTACTTCCTAAATATAGAGGAGGAGCACCAATACATGCATCTATATTAAATGGAGATGAAATGACTGGTATAACTATTATGTATATGGATGTTGGCATGGATGATGGAAATATAATTAAACAAGAAAGTATATCTATTCTAGATGATGATAATATAAATACATTAAGTCAAAAATTAAGCAATTTAGGTGCTGATTTATTAATAAAAACACTACCAAGTATAATTGATGGTACATGTGATAATATTAAACAAAATACTGATGAAGTAAGCTTTGCATATATAATTAAAAGAAAAGATGAAATAATAGATTTTAATAATAATTATAAAGATATTTATAATAAAGTAAGAGCATTATATAACAGGAGCTATTTCATAATGAATGGAATTGAATATAAAGTAGTTTCAGTTAGATATGAAAAATGTAATAGCACAGTAGGAAAAATAAATCATATTTACAAAGATGGAATAGGTATAGGGTGTCTTGATGGAGAAGTAGTTATAAAAGAATTTATCCCATCAGGAAAAAAACAAATGTTAGCATCTTCTTATTTAAATGGTATAAAAAAAGAAGAATTAATTGGAGTAAAAGTAAATGAAAAAAATATATGAAAAAATAAAAAATATACTAATAAAACTAAAAGAAAATTGGAAAAATCCTCGTAAAAGAGCAGCAATTAAATTAGGATTCTATTTTATATTTTTTGTAATATTATTTTGTTTAGCAAATATATCTAATGCTTTAAAAAATATTGATAATACGGTTAATAATAAAAATAATAATGTTGTTGATAAAGAAAAACAAGATAATAAAAGATATAGTGAAAAACAAAATAAATTATTAAATAGTAAACATAATATAAATTACATAATAAAAATAAATGATATTGAATATAAAATTAATGGTATGTTAAATAATAATATAATAGATGGATATTTAGAAAGTAATGATGGAATAAAAAAAATAAATATAGAAAATGACACAATTTATGAAATAATAAATAATGAAAAAAATATATTAAATAGTGTAATAGATACAAAATATATTAATATAAATTATATAATATCTACTATAAAATTAGAAAACAGTGTAATTTTAAACAAAGATGAAAATAAAAATTATAAATATGATATTTATAAAGATGGAAATAATTTATTAATTAATGTTTTTACTAATAGTGAAAATATTTATAAAATTGAAATAAATGTTGGGAATGAAGAATATCAATTGAACTTTGACATTTAATATTTATTGTTATATAATAGCAACTAATTAGTGGGGGTAATATGAAAAAGAAAACAAAAAAGATTATTGTAAATAGTCTTACTTTATCTAGGGTTGTAGGAACATTTATGCTTCCTATGTTATATAGTTTACTTAGTGCACCAGTATTTTTAACAGTAGTTGCAACTTTATTATTTACAGATTTATTAGATGGTTTATTTGCGAAACGTATTTTTAAGGTAAAAACAATAGGTGGAGCAGTATTAGATATGACCGCTGATAAAATATTAGGATTTGGAGTACTCGTTATTTTATCAGGAATGTATCCAATAATGACTATTCCTCTTATATTAGAATTATCAATTGCTGGGGTTAATATAATAGGTGGAATTAATGGCAATAATAATAAATCTAGTGAAATTGGAAGAATGAAATCTATGATTGTTGGATTGTCAGCATGCTCTTTATTACTTTTAGGTATGTATCCTGAAATTATTAATAGTATTAATAATGTCAAATTAATTGATTTTTTAAATTTTATACAAGAAAATAAAAACTCTGTTAAAGATATTAGTATTACTAGTACAATAGTTTCAGAAAGTATGGTATTAAGAGACTATAGTTTAAAAGCATTTAAGAGTAATGATAAAAAAATAAAATTAGATGAATTAAAAAGATTAAAAGAAGAATTGTTAAATAAAATAAAACAAAAAGAGTTTTATGAAAAAGTGTTATTCGATGAAGAATATAATGATGCTACAGCTAATTTAACATTAAAAGAAAAGATACTACCAAATAAAGAACAAGAAGAAAAAATTAAAAAATTAGTATTAAATTATAAAAATTCTATTGACAAGTAATTTATAAATGATATAATAATAACGAATTAAAAAGGAAAGCGATGTATCCACATCCACCTGATTGCATATAGCAGTAGGTAAAAAGCCAATATATTTGAATGGTTTTTAAGTGGATACAATTGTATTCACTTTTTAAATTTATGGAGGTGCGTTTTTATAGCAAACGTTAAAAAAGATGATCTACCGATCAATGAACAAATTAAAGTAAGTGAATTAATGGTAATAGGACCTAAAGGAGAACAAATGGGTACTAAAAAGTTATCTGATGCTTTAACAATAGCAAATTATGCTGGTTTAGATTTAGTATTAATGAATTCTACACCAGGACATGCTGTAGGAAAGATAATGGATTACAATAGATATCGTTATGAACGTCAAAAAAAACAAAAAGAAGCTTTAAAGAAACAAAGAGAAAATAATAAAGAAATGAAAGAATATCAATTATCTGTAAATATTGATGTTCATGATTTTGAAACAAGAAGAAAAAATGCAGCAAATTATTTATCTAAAGGACACAAAATTAAAGTATCTTTAAGATTTAAAGGACGTCAAATGGCACATACTGAACTTGGTAAAGAAGTACTTTTAAAATTTGCAAATGAACTTGTAGATTTTGCAGACATAGAAAGTGAACCAGAATTAGTTGGTAGAAATATGACTATGATTTTAGCACCAAAGAAATAAGGAGGAATAAATTATGCCAAAACAAAAAACACATAATGCTAGTAGTAAAGTTTTGAAAAAACATAAAAGCGGATTAATAACTTATAAAAAATCAGGAGGTAATCACCAAACTGGTAAAGATACAGCAAAAGCAGTTAGACAAAGAAGAAAATCAGGAAATTTAGCGAAAGGAACAGTTGACAAATTAAAAAATGTCATCTAATGGTGAAGTGTAATGACAAGAGTTAAAGGCGGAACTGTTGCAAAAAACAGAAGAAGAAAAGTATTAAAAGCTGCTAAAGGATACTTTGGTAGTAAACATAGATTATTTAAAACAGCTCAAGAACAAGTATTCCATAGTGGAGCTTATGCTTATAGAGATAGAAAACAAAATAAGAGAAACTTCAGAAAATTATGGATTACAAGAATAAATGCTGCTTGTAGACAAAATGATATAAGTTATTCAAAATTTATAAATGGACTTGCAAAAGCAGGTGTTGTAGTTAACAGAAAGATGTTAAGTGAACTTGCAATCGACAATCCAAAAGCTTTTACTGAATTAGTTAATTTATCTAAAGATGCTTTAAATGGTAAAGTAAAAAAAGAAACAACAAAAGAAGTAAAAGAAACTAAAACTACTAAAGAAGAAGTAAAAACAGATTTATCTAAAATGACAGTTGCTGAATTAAAAGCACTAGCTAAAGAAAAAGGTATATCTGGATATACTACTATGAAAAAAGACGAATTATTAAATGCTTTAAAATAATTTGTCTTTTTTTGACTTTATAAAACAAATATATTATAATATTTCTCAAAAAGAAGGGGAATATAATGAAAATAATTAGATTAAATGATAATGATATACAAAATTTTAGTCAATATGAAATACATAAAAGTATAAAAAATCAAGAAGCAAATTTATATATTTATAAAAAAGATTACTTATTAAAACTATTTAAATCAACAGATAACAATATACTAGATAACAAAATGTATATACTTAACAAATTATTTTATATAAGAAATTATATAGATATAAAAGAAATAGTTTGGCCTAATGATCTAGTAAAAATAGGTGATGTTAGTAGGGGATTCACCATGGACTTTATAAAAAATAACACCAATATTAGTTTAATATTTAATTCTAATAAAATACCAAGTTCTACTAAATTATATTATTTAAAACTTATAGGTAAAATACTAGAAAAAATAGAAAATGATAAAGAATTAAATAAAATAGGTTTTCACTTATCAGATATACATGAAGGAAATTTTATACTAGATAATATAAATAATGTTGTAAGAGCTATAGATATTGATAGTAGTAGTGTTTTAGGATCAAATGCTTCTAAATCTAAATTCTTATTTAAAAATGATAAACTATGGGACTTTAAATCAAAATATCCTTTAGATGATAATAATTATCATATTCCAAATAAAAATACTACTATAATAAGTTTTGTATATATGTTATTAAATTTAATTACAGGTTATTATACTCCTGATTTATCTATACATGATTTTGTATTAACTTTAAACATATTATCTACTGTTGGTGTAAATAAAGAATTACTTGATTCAATTTTTAATATATATAGTAAAAATGATAATTATTTTGATTATGATTTAGTTAGTAGTATTAAACCAAAAATGATAGAAGATTATAAAGAATTAAGATTGAAAATTTGACAAGCCAAGTAAATAATTATAAAATATCAAAACAAAAGAGGGGATTTAATATGATGAATGGAAAAGAATATATTAATATTAGTGAAATATTAAAAAAAATAAATAAAAATAGATTATATATAGATATATTAGCATCCGATCATTTATATAATGTAATATCGTTAACAAAAGGAAATAAAGAAGAACAAAAAATAATATCTGATAATATAAATTCATTTTTAAATAAAATAATAACAAATTTTGGATTAATAGATTGTTTATCATTGCTTAGATTAATAGAATTGAATATTGGTAAAGAAATGTGTCTTAAAACATATAATTTGTCTATAAAAAAAATATTTGATAAAAAAACAATAATGTTTTTATATAAAATTAATAAATGTACATACGATAATTATATATATGAAACTAATAAGATATTTGATTTAATAATTCAAGAATTAATTAAATTAGAAAACGAAGAAATATCTACTATATTATTTAATTTTATTTTAACATCAGACTTTAAATATTATATGAAAGAAGAATATCCTATAGTAGAAAAATTATTATCTTTATATCAAAAAAATACTATAGAGGAAAATACTAATAATTTATATAATGGAAGCAATATATTAGGTTGTTTATTAAAAAAAGATAATCAATTATTAGCATATGAATATATAAGATTATTACTAGATAAATATGATTTAAAATTAGATGATATAGAATATATTGGTGGTGGAGGAAGTAATTTGGTTTACAAAATAGGTGATAGTGTTATTAAATTAGGTGAAACTAGAAGTGATAGAAAAATATATGTAAATCATAGAATTTTAGCTTCACAAGTTAGAAAATTATTAAAAAGCAAAAACGGAAGAGATTTATTCTATGTAGAAATAATGAAATATATAGAAACTGAAGGAATTACAAAAAATGATTTAATAGAATTAAAAGAAGATCTATTAAGACAAGGTTTAATATGGGATGATGCTAAAATAGCAAACTGTGGTATTCTTCCAGATGGTTATGATAACAAATCTACTTTAGATCTAGACTATATAGAAGTTGCTGGAATAATTGATAATCCATTAGACAGAGAAGAATTTATGAAAAGAAAAAGAAAAGTAGTTGTTCTAGATAATGATAATATTCGAAGAGATCCAAAATCAACTTGGAAATAAAAAAGTTAAGAAATAAAATTCTTAACATATTCATTGTAAGCTTTAAAACTAGTTGTAGATATACTTTTATAAAGTATATCTTTTTTATCTAAGATTTCTTTAACAATATAATTTGTTAATATTGGATTACGTATTAAAAGGGGACCTAAATTGTATGTTGCATATAAATTTTTATAATGTATACCTTCATGACTTGATTTATAATTATCTGCATATCCTTCAATAACATTAAATAAATGATTCTCCTTATTATTTAAAACACATTGTCTATTTTGAAATGCAATAACAACTTCTTTATATAAATTACATTCTAGTACTTCTTCACCTATAATACGTTTATCAACTTCTTTAGAATAAAAATCAAATATTCCTAAAGTTTCTATTTTATTACCATTAGTTTTTAAAATATATTTTCCAAGTATTTCATAACTGTTTCCTGTAAATATAAAATGTTTATTATCATCAATAGCATTTTTTATTTTGTCTTTATATTTTAATAAATCTTCAATTACAATTTCTTGACTTTCTTCACTACCACAACCCATATAATAAATATCATATTTATTAAAATCTATATTATCTCCTACAGTTAGATTAGTTATTTCTGTATACATATCTTGGTTATTAAAAGCTTCTTCTAAAGCCATTATATTGCCAATTTCTCCATATAAATTCATTAAATCATAGTATAAATGTGCTATTTTAATTTTTTCCATGATTTTCCTCCAATATTTTTTTTCTTAATATTTCTGTCATATCAAAACATACCATTGTATAAATATTTCCTTTTGATTCATTTTTAATCTTAGAAATTATATTATTTAAATTATCCACTACTACTAACTTTTCACTTGGAATATTAGCAAATTCTAATCTAGTTAAAACATCAAATCTAAATTTACCAATAATAAATATTTTATCTATATTATCATCATTTAATAATTCAAATTTAACATCATATAACCAACTTATATCATTTAATTTATATCTTCTAGAAACATTATCAAAACCTAAAATAATAGTTTTCTTACCCTTAACATTACTAATATAGTGTAAAGATTCATAGTAGCTTAAATTATTTTCATTTTTACTTTCTAACATTTCTACATTTCTATTATCTATTTTATATTCTTTCATTCTCTTTGATGGCATTACTTCATCATTTAAATATTTCTTTATTTCTTCATCTGTTAAACCAATTGTTTTACATAAAGTATATGCTGCTAAAGTATAATATACTGCAAAAAATACATTTTTATTTATATGATATATAGAATCATTAATAGTAAAAAATTGTTTATCTAAGTCAACGTCATCTGCTTCAAAATTTACTTTTTCACGAGCAAAATCACATTTTAAACATTTATATTTACCAATATGACCTGTATGATAATAATCATATTTTAACTTTGTATGACATATAGGACAATACATAGCATCAACAGAATTATTAATAGGCTTTAAAGAATCATACTTTGTTTTTGCAATACCATATGTTGTTAATAAACCATGATGAGTATATTTAATTCTATTTAAAAATGGATCATCAGCATTAATAATAATATGAGTATTATCTCCAATAGCATCTATTATCTTATTTAATATAAGTAAAGGATGACCATTCCTAGCAGGTTGATCACGAGTTATGTTTGTAATTAATAGATGAGTTAAAGTGTTTTTATCAAATATCTCTTTTATATATGATTCATCTAGTTCCATCAATAATATATCAGCATTCATTTTCTTAGTAAATGTATTAGTATTATTTAATATTAATGTAATAGCAGCATTTATTAAATTAGAACCATTTTTATTCCAAACAACTTTATATCCATTTTTTTCTAATATATAGGCAACTTGACTTGTAGTTGATCCTTTACCACTACTACCTGTAATACCTACTACATATTTTGGATATTTAATTTTTTTTAAAATATTTTTATCATGTTTTTTAACTAAACTACCAGGGAAAACACTACCATCTCTTTTAAATAATCTACATATTCTATATATTAATTTATTATACATTATTAATAATGTTGTTTTCATAAAATCACCTATATTTATTATAACACGATTATTTTTATTTAATATATAAAGTAATATGATTTTACACTTATTTTATTTTAAAATGTAGTTGTTAAAGATAAAAAATTATAGTATAATTAAATTATTGTAGGAGTGGTGCACTTTGAGAAGAATATTATCTAGTATAGATATTGGAACAAATTCAATTAAATTGATTGTAGCAGAAATCATTAATGATAAAGTTAATATTTTGTGTGCTATATCTGAAAATACAAAGGGTATTAAAAATGGTATTATAGTATCAAATGAAGAAGTTATTTATTGTATAAAAAAATTACTTAAAAAAAGTGAAGATATATTAGGAATAAAAATAAAAAAAGTAATAGCAAGTGTTGGAGAATATAATTTAAAATTTTCAAATGGAGTGGGAGTTAATACAATTAATAATGAAGATGGTATAGTTAATAAAAGTGATATATCTAGAATACTTAAAACATGTGCTTATAATAAAATAAGTGATGATTATGAACTAATAAATATAATTCCATTAGAATATAAACTAGATGATAAAACAATTAAAAATCCTATTGGATTAAGTGGTACAAAATTAAAACTTAATAGTATTATTATTAGTGCTCCAAAAGAATATACATATTCATTTATTAAAGTTTTAGAAAAAAGTGGGTTAGAAGTAGTAGATATAACAATTGGTTCATTAGCAGATTATGCGTTATTTAAAAATGAATTTTTAGAGGAAAATAATGGTGTAATAATAAATATTGGTGCTGGAAAGACTACTATATCTGTATTCTATAAAGGTATTTTAGTTAATAATGCTATATTAAAAGATGCTGGAGATAGTGTAGATAATGATATTAGTTTTATGTATAAAACAAAAGCTAATGATAGTAAAAAATTAAAAGAAAGATTTGCACTTGCAAGTACTCAATATGCTAATCCGAAAGAAGTTAATTCATTAATAAATAAATTAGGAGAAAAAATAGAAGTTAATCAATATGAATTAAGTGAATACGTTAATGCTAGAATAGTAGAAATATTAAAAAAAGCAAAAAATAAGATAAATTACTTAACAAAAAAGGAAATAAGTTATATAATAATTACAGGGGGATTGACAGAACTTAAAGATTTTAATATTGTTGCAGAAGAAATTTTCGGCAAAAATATTACTTTTGGTAATGTTAATATTATTGGTGCAAGAGATAATAAATATAGTACTGCTATAGGATTAATAAAGAATTTTAATAATAAATTAAATTTAAAAGATAGAGAATATTCTATGTTTGATAGTGAAGAAACAGATATATTAAGTTCTAGTGATAAAAAAATAAATGTTGCTAGTGACGGAGTATTAGGGAAAGTTTTTGGTTATTTTTTCGATAATTAAGGGAGAGTGGAAGATATGTTCGATTTACAAATGGATCAAATTGCTAAAATAAAAGTTATTGGTGTCGGGGGCGGAGGATGTAATGCCGTAAACCGAATGATTGAATCTGGTGTCAAAGGAGTAGAATTTATAGTTGCAAACACTGATTTGCAAGTTTTAAATGTTTCAAAAGCGGAAAATAAACTTCAAATAGGACAAGATATCACAAATGGACTTGGTGCTGGTGCTAATCCAGAAGTTGGAAGAGAAGCAGCTGTAGAAAGTAAGAATGATATTGCAGAAGCTTTAAAAGGAGCCGATATGGTTTTCGTAACATGTGGAATGGGTGGCGGAACTGGTACAGGTGCAGCACCTGTTATAGCTGAAATAGCACAAAATTTAGGTGCCCTAACTGTTGGCATCGTAACGAAGCCTTTTAGATTTGAAGGAAAAAGAAGAATGGAACAAGCTGTTCTAGGCATAGATGAATTAAAAAAACATGTAGATACTTTAATCGTTATACCAAATGATAAATTGAGAGATATTATAGATAAATCAACTCCAATGGTTGATGCATTTAAAGAAGTAGATAATGTTTTACATAGAGGAGTACAATCAATAAGTGATTTAATTGCTGTATCTGGTCTTGTAAATCTTGACTTTGCTGATGTTAAAGCAGTTATGGAAAAACGCGGTAATGCACTTATTGGTATTGGACTTGGTGTTGGAGAAAATAGAGCAATTGAAGCAGCAAAACAAGCAGTATCTAGTCCACTTTTAGAAACAAGTATAAGTGGTGCAACTGATGCTATAATTAATGTAACAGGTGGTAATTCTTTAACACTATTTGAAGCAGAAGATGCTGCAGAAATAGTTAGACAAAGTGCTAATACAGATATCAATATTATATTTGGTGCTGTAATAAATGAAAATTTAAATGATGAAGTAATCGTAACGGTTATTGCAACTGGATTTGAAGATGAAAATCCTACATATGGAGAAACAGACAATTCAAGAGACATTCCTTCTAGAAGTAGTAGAAGTGATGATGATAGTGATTTCGATATTCCTTCATTCTTAAGAGACAGAGATGATTTTTAAAAAAATATGTCGACTTGCTTCGACATATTTTTTTTTATATTGTAATTTCAACCGCACCACTTAATTTAATTTTATCAGATAATAAATATTAGTCAATTTTTCTTT
>CAKONF010000023.1 GCA_934097015.1 uncultured Bacilli bacterium
TCCTTGCCGGGAATTGGCTCCTTTATTATATCAAAAAGCCGCACCCTAGTGGTGCGGTTCAAATTTCAATTTAGGAACTAAGTAAATTCACTCTACTTAGTTTTTATATTCCTTATTTTTTTAATACATATTTATTTTAATTTTTTAACTTTTATTTTATCATCTTTATCAATATTTAAATAACTATTATAAATTTTTTTTATTGCTTTTATAATATAACTAACCGCATATTCATAAGAATAATTAAAATTATTAGGACAACTTAATATAAAACCATCAAATATATTTTGTAAATTGTTTAAAAATTTAATTTCAAAATTTCTATTTATTTCATCAATAATTGAGTTTTCGAAATTTGTAAAATTATTTATATTAATAATTCTATTATCTAAAAGCAAATCATCATTTTTTCCTATAAAATATCTTGCATTACAACACAAGCATTGACATATATAATATTCTTTATCAGAATTTCTATGATAATTTTTAATAACTACTTTGTAATCATGAGAGCAATTAGAGTTTTGTTCCTTATGAATCATATTATTATAATCTTCTATTTTTCTTTGATATTCGATAATATTTTGTTTTATTTTTTGCATTTTTTCAAAAGATTTTTTATTATCTGTTAAACTTTTCATAATCAAACCTCCCATGTAATTTTAACATATTAAATATGAATTATCTATTTTCATATTCTTTCATTAATTTTTTTGTACTATCAATATAAACTAATCTCTTATCATTTTCTAATAATTTATGAGCTTTAATATCACATATTTGTACTTGAAATCTTAAAAGTTGTAATTTATAATCATCCATCAAATCTTCTTTTGAAATTTCTATATCATGATTTAATATTAAATAACATATTTTATCAACAAAACATTTATCATAGCCTAATATTATAAGTCTTTTTCTAGCAATTTTTTCACTTACTATATTATGATTTTTAAAATGTCTAATATCACCATCTTCTTGATAAGAGTAAGGTTTACCTATATCATGTAATAACAATGTTAATCTAACAATAAAATTTTTATTTGAAAACGATAATGCTTTTAAAGTATGTTCCCAAACATCTAAATAATGATGTTTATTTTTATGTTCAAAACCAATCATATCATCAATCTCTGGAAACATTTTTATTAATACATCTATATTACTATTTATATCTTCTATTAAATTATCACTTAATAAAATATCTTCTAACATAATTAACCTACTTCATGTTTTTTAAATTATATAAAATATTTAAAGCTTCAATTGGTGTTATTTTTAAAACATCTACTTTATCTAATTCTTCTTTTATAGGATTTTTTGTCTCTGTAAAATTTAATGTTAATTGTTCGCTCACATTTTTGTGAACTGTATTAGTTTTATTTTCATATGAACTAAGTATTTCACTAGCTCTTTTTATTACAACATCAGGCATGTTAGCAAGTGAAGCTACATGTATACCATAGCTCTTGTCAACAGCACCATTTTTTACTTTGTGTAAAAATGTTATTATACCATCTTCTTCTATAGCATCAACGTGTACATTTTTTATAGACTTATCTTTGTTTTCTAAATCAGTAAGTTCATGATAATGAGTAGAAAACATTGTTTTACATTTTATATTATTACTAACATACTCTAAAATTGATTGTGCAATAGATAATCCATCATACGTTGCAGTACCTCGACCTAATTCATCAAATAATATTAAACTATTTTCAGTTGCATTAACAATAGCATTTCTTGCTTCTAACATTTCTACCATGAAAGTAGATTCTCCACCAACTAAATCATCACTCGCACCTATTCTTGTATAAATTGCATCAAATATAGGAAGAACTGCACTGCTCGCTGGAACAAAAGATCCCATTTGAGAAAGTATTATAGTTATTGCAAACTGTCTCATATAAGTAGATTTACCACTCATATTAGGTCCAGTAATTAAAAGAGTATTTGTTTTTTCATCCATAAAAACATCATTTTTAACATACTCATTCTTATTAATACTTTCTACAACTGGATGGAAACCATCTTTAATATCTACATATCTTTCATTAACTAATTTAGGTCTAGTTAATTTATATTCTTCACTAACAATAGATAAAGATGAATAAGCATCTAACAAACTTAATATATATGCCGTTTTCTTTAACTCTTTAATATTTTCCTTAATAATATTCTTTACTTCCATAAATAAATTATATTCTAAGTCAACTATTCTTTCTTCTGCATTTAAAACTAAAGCTTCTTTTTCTTTTAAAAGTGGTGTTATAAATCTTTCAGCATTAGTTAAAGTTTGTCTTCTTTCCCAACCATATTCTTCTTTAATCTTGTCTATTTGCCCTTTACTAACTTCTATATAATAACCAAATACTTTATTAAAGCCAACTTTCAAATTACTTATACCAGTACGTTCTTTCTCAGTTCTTTCTAAACTACTAATAAATTCTTTTCCACCACTACGTAGAGATTTTAATTCATCAAGTTCAGTATTATATCCTTCTTTTATTAAATAACCTTCTTTTATAGTTATTGGTGGATCATTATATATACTTTTTTCTAATAAATCATATAAATCACTATGAGTATTTATATTATAATCAAATCCTAATTTGCTAATTATATTTTTAATATTAGGTAAAACACTCAATGATTTTTTTATTTGTAAAACATCTCTAGCATTCAAATTACCACAAATTACTTTACCACATAATCTTTCCAAATCATATACTTCATATAAATTATTACGTAATTCTTCTCTTAATAAAAACTCATTATTTAATTTTTCTACAATATCTAATCTATCATTTATTAATTTAATATCTTTAAGTGGATGTAGCATCATATTTTTTAATGTTCTAGCACCCATAGCAGTTTTAGTTTTATCTATTAACCATATTAAACTATATTGTCTTTCTTTTAATCTTAATGTTTCAAATAATTCTAGATTACGAATAGTATGTATATCCATATTTAAATAATTATCGTGTTCTATTATATTAACTTCATTCATATGATCTAAACTATTTAATTCTACTACACTTAAATAATAAAATAAATGTTTTATTCCAGAAATTATTCTAACATCTTCTACATGTTTATAAACTTCAACGTATTTATCATTTAATAACTTATCATTAATACTAATATTAATATTATAATTATTTTTAAGTATATTTAATAAACTTATATCAAAATCACTAGTTATTAATACTTCTTTTAAATTAAGATTTAATATTTCATTTATTAATTTATCTTTATCATGAATAATAAATTCACTATTAATTTCTCCAGTAGAAATATCTGCATATGTAATTAAATATTCACTATTAACATCAAGCACACTACCAATATAATTTACGTCTTTACTATCTAAATATTCTAAATCAACCATAGTTCCTTTACTAACTACTTGAACTACACCTCTTTTAACCATACCTTTTGTATTTTTAGGATCTTCTAATTGTTCTACAATTGCAACTTTATATCCTCTATTTACTAATTTTTCAATATATTGTTTTGCACTATGATGTGGAACACCACACATTGGAACACGTTCTTTAAGACCAGCATTCTTTCCAGTTAAAGTTAACTCTAATTCACGACTAGCTAGTTCTGCATCTTCAAAAAATAATTCATAAAAATCTCCTAGTCTATAAAATATTAAGACATCTTCATAATCTTTTTTTATTTCCATATATTGTTGCATCATAGGAGATAACTCTTTAATATCTACATCTTTTCTTTTCATAATCTACCTCTAAATCTATTAATTATTATAACAGATTTATTAAATTAGTACATCAAAAAAAAATAATTTTTTAAAACAAAATTCGTACTTTTAGTACGAATTAGCGATTTATTAACCTATTTTAATAAAGTTTCTCTTTTTAAACCTAATCTTTTTTCTCTACTATATATGCGTTCATCACTTATTTTATTGTTATATATTTTTCTTAAAGAGCTCTTGATATAAATTATTAATAATTCATCATCAATTTCTCTATAACTACTTAATATTCTTTTAGATATCTGATATACTATTTCATATTTATGATCTATATCTAAATTAATACCACTATTAATAATATTACTATTACTTTTTAATGTTTCATACATTATACATTCTTCTTGTGTTAATAAATCAGTACCAAATAAATCACCATTAACATAAGTTTTAGTATCTAATCCACATTTAATACACTTTTTATCTAGCCAAATATGACTGCAAGATAAATACTCTTTTGATTTTAATATTTTTTCTAAATCATTTATTTTTAATCGATTTAATCTTTCTTCATTAATAAGTTCTCTATATCTTTTTAAAAAATCACTTTCATTATAAATATTTATTAAACCATTTAATTGTTTACTCTGCGTATATAACTTTTCTAATTCTATTTCACATTCATTAATATTTTTCATATCAAAACTACCCTTCAATATCAATTTTAAAGAAATATTATTAATATGTCAATAATGGTTTACAAAAAAACTCTATCTGTATTAGATAAAGTCTTCATATTTTACTTATCTTTATAATTTTCTAAATACTTATGTAAATTTATAGCAACATTCTCTGGTATGAACTCTTTTAATTCATCTATAGATGCATTACTAATCTTTTTAACACTACCAAAATGTTTTATTAATTCTTTTTTACGTTTAGAACCAATTCCCTCTACATTATCTAAAACACTAGATATACTTCCTTTACTTCTTATAGTTCTATGATAATTAATTGTATATCTATGTACCTCATCTTGTATTCTAGTTAAATAATGAAATAAATTACTTGTTTTATCTATATCATAAATATTTAAAGTATCTCCATCCATTAAATCACTAGTTCTATGTTTGTCATTTTTAACTAAACCACATACTTTAATATTTAAATTTAATTCTTTTAAAGTATCTAAACAAGCATGTATTTGACTTTTACCACCATCTACTAAAATTAAATCAGGTAGTTCACTCTTCTCAATTAAACATCTATAATATCTTCTATATATTACTTCTTTCATAGTATTATAATCATCATTTTTGTCTACAGTAATTTTATATTTTCTATAATCACTTTTACTAGGTAAACCATTTTTAAAAACTACCATACCAGATACATTAAACGTACCAAATATATTAGAGTTATCAAATATATCTATTCTATAAATATTTATACCTAACAATTTACTTAATTCATCATTAGCACCATTAGTTCTAATACTTTCTTTTTCTAATAAATTTAATTTATTTTCTAAATTCATCTTAGCATTCTTATATGCCATATCTAATAATTTCTTTTTATTACCTCTTATACTAGTACTAAACTTAGTATTAATCATACTATTTAATAATTTTATATTTATATCATTTGGTATTAATACTTCTTTTGGTATTTCATGTTTATTATAATATAATGCTATATAATATTCTAATTCACTAATATAGTCTTCCATAACAGGTATTATTTTATTATTATGACCTATCAATTTACCATTTCTTAAGAAAAATATTTCTATACTCAAATAACCTTTATCAAAATAATAATTAATTATATCTCTATTAATATTATCATGTAATTCTACTCTCTGTTTTTCCATTACTACTTTAATATAATCTAATTCATTTTTTAAATCTTTTGCTTTTTCATAATTTAATTGTTTTGAATAAAAATCTATCTTCTCTAATAATTTATTAGTAATAATCTTTTCATCACCTTTTAAAAACTTAATTATATCATCTTCCATAAATTTTATCTTATCTTTATCAACATTCTTAGTACAATATCCTAAACATTCATTTATATGATAATAAAGACATAGATTTTTACCCAAAGTATCACATTTTTTAAGTGGATATAATCTATTTATTAAATTAACTATTCTTCTAGCAGCATATACATTAACAAATGGTCCAAATAATAATTTATCTTTATGTTTTTTTATATTTAAATATCTTACTACTTTTAAAGATGGATATGGATATCTACTATATTCTATATATGGATAACTCTTATCATCCTTTAATAATATATTATATCTAGGATTATATTGTTTTATTAAATTTAATTCTAATATAAAAGCTTCTAATTCACTATTAGTTATTATATATTCAAAATGATCTATTTCATTTACCATAATTTCTGTCTTACCAGTATTTTTGCCTATAAAATAATTACTAAGTCTATTACGTAAATCTTTTGCTTTACCAACATATATAATAACATTATCTTTATTATACATTTGATAAGAACCTGGTAAATGAGGTACTAAATTTAATTCTTCTTTAAACATATTTCATCACATCTATTATTCTATCATATTATATAATATAATACTATTTAGTTAATACTTTTACTTTATCACTATTAATATAATTATATATTATTTTAGCATTATCAAACATCATTTTTTCAAAATCTTTAACTCTTACATTACATTTAAAAGTTAATTCACCCTCATATATATCTTCAAAAACAATAAAACTATTATCTGTATCTATATTAGATTTTACATAATAATTACCATGTGCTATAGAATTTCTTATGCCATCTATAATGCGTTCGTTTGTAAAATGATTTATGTTATCATCAAAATATTTATTACACTCATTATATTCATTTAATAAATTATCATATTCTTCTTTTATTTTGTTTCTTATATTAGTAATATTTGTTAATTTTCTTTTTAATGATTTCAAAACATCTACTCTAGAAACATTATTAGAAACATTAGAAATCGAAGTATTTATCTTATTTATACTGTCTTCTATTTTTTCTAAACCTTTGTATTTAGAATCTTTTTTAAGCTTTAAATCTTTTATATATCCTTTACTAACATTACAAAATTCAATATTTAATAAAGATAAATCTAATTGACTATAGTCAAGCCCATTAATCTTTTTTTCTAAATATTCATTATTATTTCTATAAATATTATCTTTACCATACGAAAATAATGAATTAAAACTAGCTATTAAAGATGAAACTAAAGTAAAAGTACTAAAATACATATTGCCATATTTTTCTAATATTTTATTAAATACAACATTAATATTAACTGTATTACATTCTTTTATTGTATTTAAAACTATTAAGTTATTTAAATTATTTACAAGTAAATTTAATTTATTATTTTCTATATTCTCATTTCTTTCAAGTTCGCATGCTATCATAATTGTTTGTTCTTCTAATGTAAGATTATCTTTTTTTACTATTTTTAAAAAATAATTTACAAATGAATCATAATCTACATTATTGAAAGGTTTGTCACTAATTATTATTTCATAATCTTGACCTATTTCTTTTTCTAAATTAATTCGATCCTTATAAAATGTTTTCATATCATGACACTCAATATAACAGTTAATTATATATTCGAATTTTTTAATGTATTGTGATGGAACATTAGAACCATCTTTACTTTTAATTGTAAATATTTTTTGTCTAAACTTTTTAACATAACTTATTAATTCATTTTTATTTAATATAGGTTTAACTCTATTTGATAAAACTCTATTATTTACAGTTAAACTTCTAGTAAATTCATTTGTATTATAATTTTTAAGATAACTATATAAACTCGATACAACAAAATTAGATAATTTAATTATGTTTATTTTAATTTCATTACCTTCAATACATAATATAATTTTATTATGTTTTAAATCAAATTTAAAATTACCATGAGCTATTTTATTTCTCAATTCATCAACTAATGTTTCTTTATCTTGAAAAATATAATTATCTATTTTATAACCATTTTCTTCTTTAGTTGCAATCATGCTTACATTTTCTTCTAACATTTCAGTTAATATTAATGTATTAAAATTGCTATCATTTTTTTCAATAATATTTTCTTTTATTGCTAAAAATATATTAGAAATAAATCCTATCATTGCTGAATCAACATTATTTCCATCTAGTAATAAATAACCATTTTTGGTTTCACTATGTAATACATCTTGTAAAAACAATGTATAACTAATAGCACCACTATAATATTCAACTATATCATCTTTACTCATATACAATCCCCTTTTTCTGAACGCCATATATAATACTACAAAAATAAAAAAAATGCAAAATTAATTACATCTCATACATTATAAAATATAAATTTTTATCACACATTATATAATCAACTATTAATTAACTGACTATATAAGGTGCCTCTTTAGTCCCATTTCCACTTGAAACTTTAGTATTAGGTAAAAGGGAAACTACAGGTCTGAATGAAAGACCATTATTATAAATAAATGTATAGCTAACACTGCCAGTATAATTACCATTAAATGCACCATCATAATATTTATAAAAATGACTAGTTGAAAGGGATAAAAAATATAAAATATTAGTTTTTTGATAATTATTTATTAAATAATAATTTGAATTAACTGTACGAACTTTCCCACCAGCATACACAATTTCATCTGCTGTTATTGCTCCCACATACATATCTGTATTATCTGCAAACTTATTCATATTCATTCCATTACATTTTAATGTTGGTTCTTTTATTGTTTTTCCAAATAAACGCACATATGAATCGAAATATAATTGTTTTCCTTTAATTTGTCCATCTAATAGCTCAGTACTGTTTAATGGTTTTATATCACCATTTTCCTTTGAATATGCATTATTGTTTATACACCAATCTCCAACCTTTAAATAATTTGTAATATCTTTATTATATTTTTTAGTGATTTTATCTTTTAATGATCTGTCATCACCATTTGTTATTTCTTGATAATTTTCAAGGGTATATGCTAGTGATTTTTCATTATTTGTTCCACCATTTAAATAATTTATTAAATATTTTATTTCTGAATTTTGTGTACCATCTGTTGCAGTTAATTCTCCTATTGCATATTCTGTATATCCAAAATTACCCTTTAATATATTACCACCAGGAATTGTTGGAATATTCCAATTTCCATCCATAGTTTCAGAACACTCTTGGTCTTGATCTTCTAAAATTATTTTTATACTTCCATCTCCAGCAATTCTTATTATTTTCCAACACATACCAGCAAAGTTTACATAATTATCTATTACATTTCCTCTATAATAATAACTAATACCATAATCATCATTAGTAACTGACAATACCTTTTCATCTATTCCATTAATTTCATTAGCAACTTGTGTTAATGGACTTGAAACTAGTTCAGTTCCATTCGTTTTATTTTTTGCATTTTCTATTATATTGTATGCTAAACTATTTGTATTAGCAGAATATGGATTTATCATACTTGATAGATTTGTTATATTTAATCTCGCTTGTATTGTTTTTCCCATATCATTACTTTGGTCTATTCCAGTATCTATGTACCACATCTTAAATGTATATGTATGTACATCTCCTTCTTTTATACTATTTCCAACTAGAACTCCTCCGTTTATTGGAAATATACTTTGTGTACTTACTCCATCACAACTTGATCCATCATTTTTTGTACAAGTTAATGTATATCTAAAGTCATTACTTTCAAATGTAGTTGTACTTCCATCACTAGTCTTTGTTATACTAACATTTTCTATAACCACTACATAACTTGTATCATTACCATTATTTGTGACAGTAAATGTTTTTGTACCAATTTCAGTATCACTTGGTTCTAATATTAAGTCTTTACCTAGTATCTCTGCACTATTATCCCCATAAGTTAATTCTAAGTTTGCTGTTGATACGCTTATACTTTTATCATTTGTATTTCCGTTTATTCTAGTTAGGAAATATGCGTAAGTTAATCCTACAAGAATTAAAAGTACTAAAAATATTCCTGTTGTACTTACTATTATTTTTTGCTTACGATTCATTCTTTTCACACTCCTTTTTTTGCACGAAAAAACATATTTCTTTATACCCCCCCCCCCAACGATTTTTGGGGTTGGGGAAGAAGTATGTTTCTTGTTTTTTCATGAATCGTAAAATTCGTTTTAGGTATTTCTACCTTAAATACACTATATCAAAACTAGTACTTTTTGTAAATATATTTTTGATAAATTTCTACAAATTTTCATTATTGGCACGTCACTACCAAAGTAGAATATAGATTATTTTTATCTAATATTTTTGTTATTAATAGTATGTTCTCTTTTTTTAATCGTTGTCTTCTATTAATAAATTATAATTAGTTTGTGATATTCTAATTTGTTTGATGTTATAATCATAATAATTGTTAAAATTGACTTTTTTATTTTTAATATCATTTAATATGTATTTTACTACATTATAATTAGTACTAGTATAATCAATATAATAGTAGTTTGTGTTTGTATTAATATATGGTTTAATAAATTTAGTATATTCTATATCTATTTCTATATCTTTTATATTGTTATCTATAACAACCTTATTAATATCATTGTAATATTCTAAATTTTCAAAATATATGTTATTGTTATTAATATTTGTTTTTAATGTAATGTTATTGTCATATTTTTTATAATTAAAATCAAATTTACTTAATTCTAAGAATGTTATACCTAGTCCTATACCATTTAATAATAAACCTGTAATAAATATTATAAATATTTTTTTTAAATTATTTTTTAGTTCAAATATGAATTTATACATTAATTCTATTAATATGTAGTTTAATAATAATAATCCTAATATAAATATGCTTATTCCTAAGAATATAATTCCATATTTTATCCATATTAATGATACTGTAATAGAGAATGTTAGAAATATAAAACTAAATATTATAAATAATAATATAAATATTACAATTAATTTGATTATTTGTTTTATTATTTTTATTAAGAAATCTATAAATTTATTAGTACTATGTATTGGATCTCTTATTATTATTCTTTCTCTTTTTTCATTTTTATATATTTTTTTATCTTCTGTTCTATCAGGTTCTACTGTTTTATCAGTAATATTTTTATCTTCAATAGTTATAAAGTAATCTAAATATCTTATTTTAAATAAGTGAATAGTTATTATAGAAGATGTTATAAACATTAATAAACAATATAACATTCTAAATATATTAAATATATATGTATATACTTTTATTGGTAAAAATTTAATTAAATTAAGTAATAAATCTTTTAAAAATATTCCAAATATATATGATGCAAAATAACACATTAATATTATTAATAATAATTCTATAATACATTTTATTTTATCTATAAATTTCATACTCCAAAACATATTATATGTTTTTGTTATAAATGATAATGTATCTTTTAATATGTCGTTTATATTTATTTTATTATTATCTTTTTTGATACCGATTGTATCGTCATCAATAAGATCTTCTAATTTACAATCTAATACTTTTGTTAATCTTATTATTGTAGACATATCTGGATAACTATTACCACTTTCCCATTTAGATATTGCTTGTCTTGACATACCTAATTTTTCTGCTAAAGCTTCTTGACTTAAATTTTTTTCTTTACGAACTTTTGATAATTTCTCTTGAAATTTCATATTTTTCTCACCTCTAACGAAATTATATAACTTTTATTATTAGTAGCGCAATATAAATTTAGTTTCATTTTGTATAAATTTGGTTGCAAAAGAAAAATTACTTTATGTTTTCTAAGTAATTTATTTCCTTTTTTAATAAATCTTTTTGTTTATTATCTGTTGTACTATTAATTATTTTATTATATTTTTTTAATAAATAATTTATATATATTTCTTTATTTATCATATTTTTTGTACCATATTTTAATTCTTCTATAGTATAATTTTTATTTCCTCTAATAAATACTATATTTATATATAATTTATTATTTACTAATATTACTTCTTCTTTATCAATTATAAAACCTAACTTATTTACTTCTTTTCTTAATAAATAGTAATCTTTATTAGATTGTATAATTAATTTATTTATTTTATTTAAGTATTTATTATTAAGTATATTTAATATTGTATTAGTACCCATTCCAGATATTATTATGGTATTTATGTTGTCTTCTTCATTTAATACTTCTAATCCATTACCACATCTTGTATTAATATAATTTTCTAAATTATATTTTTTTATATTATTAATACCTTGTTTTAGTGCATTATTACTTATGTCACTAACAATTATATTGTTTGCTATTTTATTTTTTATTAAATATATATCTAGTAGTGCGTGGTCACATCCTATGTCAATTATAGAATCGTTTTTATCTACATATTTTGTAAGAGATTTTAATCTATTGTCTATCATATTAGTCATTCATGAAATCTTTTAATTTTTTAGCACGTGATGGATGTCTTAATTTTCTTAATGCTTTTGCTTCTATTTGTCTTATTCTTTCACGTGTGACGTTAAATCTTTTTCCAACTTCTTCTAATGTATAGCATGTGCCATCAATAAGTCCAAAACGTAATTCTAATACTTGTTGTTCTCTAGGTTGTAATGTTTCTAATACTGATTTTATTTCTTCTTTTAATATTTCATTTGTTGCATATTCTTCAGGGCTTAAACTACTTTCATCTCTTATGAAATCTCCTAAATGGCTATCATCTTCTTCTCCTATTGGCGTTTCAAGTGAGACTGGGTCTTGACTTATTTTTATTACTTCTCTTACTTTTTCTACAGGTATATCCATACGTTCTGCTATTTCTTCTTCGCTTGGTTCACGATTTAATTCTAGTGTCATTTGTCTTTGTATTCTAGACATTTTATTAATTGTTTCTACCATATGAACTGGTACACGTATAGTTCTAGCTTGGTCTGCAAGTGCTCTTGTTATAGCTTGTCTAATCCACCATGTAGCATATGTTGAGAATTTATATCCTTTATCATGATCAAATTTTTCAACTGCTTTCATTAGACCAATATTTCCTTCTTGAATTAAATCTAAGAATAATAATCCTCTACCGACATAACGTTTTGCAATTGATACAACTAAACGTAAGTTAGATTCTGCTAAAAGTGCTGCTGCTTCTTCATCACCATTTGCTACTCTTATACTTAATTCTGTTTCTTCTTCATTACTTAATAAGCTTATTCTACCTATTTCTTTTAAATACATTCTAACAGGATCATTAATATTAATATCTTTAGTAATATCTTCATCGCTTAATATTTCTACTTCTTTAGCTTTCTTTTCTCCACTATTATTTTCGTCTTCGCTAGCAATGATTTCGATACCATTACTTACTAATTTTGTATATAATTCATCTAATGTATCACTATCTATTTCTAATCCTTTTAGTGCTTCTGCTAATTTTTCATAAGTAATATAACCTTTTTCTTTACCTATTTTAATTAATTCTTCTTCTCTTTCAGCTAATGTTTTTATTTTATTTACCATATTCTTCACTCCTCTTTTTTATATTGGTAATCATATCCATTATTTCTTTTTTTCTATTAATATCAGTAATTTGTTTCATTTCTATTTTTAAATCATTTATTTTATTTTCTGATATCCATTTATTTATTATAATTAGATAATTACAAAATTCTTCTTCAGTCATATCTATATTATCATTATGGTTTGATATTATTTCTTTTATAATATTTTCTTTTCCTTTATTTATTTCATATGTAATAAAATCTGCTAAATTAATTGTATTATTTAATATTATATAAGCTTGTATATCTTTTTCTATATCAAAATATTTATCATCTGGTATATAATTTAGTTTTCTTGTAAATAATTTAGCGTATTTTACACTATTCATCATATAATATAATATTTCTTCAACTGCTCTTATATTTTGTTTTTGTTTTGTAGTTATTTTTGGTACTTCTATAACAACTTTTTTTTCTGTTGGAGTTATTTTTTCCATTAATACACTTTTATTTATATTGTATTCTTCACTTAATTTATTTATTGTAATATTTTTTAATATATCATCATCACTTTTATTAAGTTCATTAATTACGCTATTTATATAGTTTGATAATTCATCTGCATTATTTAAGTTTTTATTATTTTTTAAATGATTTATTTTAAAATCGAATAAATTTATTGCATGTGCAATAACATCTTTATATGCATCAACTCCAAATTTCAAAATATATTCATCTGGGTCTTTTGCACCCTCTAATTTTATTACACTAACATCTATTCCAGCATTTTTTAATATTTCACCATTGGTAAGAGCAGCATTTATTCCTGCTTTATCACTATCCATGTTAAGTATTACTTTTACATTTAATTTTTTTATTAGATGTACATGATCTTTAGTAAGTGCTGTACCCATTGTTGCAACAACATTTTTTATTCCACTTGAGTATATTCTTATTGTATCCATTTGTCCTTCACATAAAATTATGTATTTTAACTTTTTGGATTCTTGTATTGCTCTATGGTAATTAAATAACGTTTCTCCTTTTTTAAATATATATGTTTCTCTTGTATTTACATATTTACTATCAGCTTCTCCATTGTATATTCTGCCACTAAATGCAATTGGTTCTCCACTACTATTATGAATAGGAAACATTATTCTATTTCTAAATATATCAAATAGTTCTTTATTTTTTGCACATAATCCTAGATTCATTAACATTTTTTCTTCATATTTTTTTCCTAGTAATAATTTACTAAGATTATTATCACTAAATGATACTCCTATTTCAAATTCATTAATTATATCTTCATTGATATTTCTTGATTTTAAATATTCTTTTGCTTTTATTCCATCTTTACTTTTTAAGTTATTTTTATAGTATTTAACAGCTGTGTTATAAATTTCATATTCTTTATTATATTTTTTTACATAGTTTACTTTGTGTGATAATTGTATTCCATTGGTAGAAGCTACTTTTTCTATTGCTTCTGGGAAAGATATATTTTCATAATCTTTTACAAATGAAAAAACATTTCCTGTTGCGCCACATACAAAGCATGTATAAATTTGTTTTTCTTCACTAACACTAAGTGATGGATTGTGATCTTCATGAAAAGGACAAATCCCAAAATAATTTTTTCCTTTTTTATTTAGGTTAATATATGAGCCGATAACATCTACTATATTAACGCTACTTCTAACTTTTTTAAACTCATCTTCAGATATACCAGCCATATTAATCCCTCCACTATTATATTATTGTGAATACTTGCAATTTTCCTTTTTTTTTTTGCAAATTTCTTAAATTTTATGCTTATTTTACCATTTTTTTAGGATTTTGCAAGAAAAAAAGAGTTTTTAGAACTCTTTTAGAAACCGTGGCCTCCGCCACCTCCTCCGCCTCCAGAGAAGCCTCCACCACCTGAGAAGCCTCCTCCAGAACCAGAACCACTAGACATATTGCTAGCAGCAATTGTACTATTTGCAACATGATATGCATTATTAATAGAATTATTTATTGTATCATTTAAATCACTTCTTATTAAATAATTATACATCATTATGTCTGTCATATCAGTATTGTTGTCCATTGCTTGTATTTTAATTTTCATTGTTTTTTCTAAGTTTTTAGCAACTCCAAATACAGTAGCATAAACTAAATATTTTTCCCATAATATTATTTCTGGTAATTCTTTTTCATCGAATCTACCAAAATCAACTAAGAATTTTTTAAAAGCCATCCATTTTTTGTATTCCAATATACCAGTTTTACTTTTTCTAGTAGCAAAAGAAATATATATAACACCAATAATACTAAATATTAATACAAATATACATAATAAGTCTTCTGCTTTAACACTAAAGTAAAATGATATAAAACTTAATATTACAATAATTAATATTGGTACACCTTTACTTTGTTTATCATAAAAATTATATTGCTTACTGACATAGTCAACATCTTTTTTCCAATCATTAAAATGATTTAAGAACTTTCTTGCAGTACTTTCTTTCTTACCATACTCTTTTATTTCACTTAATGAAACACTATTACCATCTCCTACTTTATTTAGTAAGAATTCCATAATACTTGCTTCTTCTTTAGTAAGTGGTTCCTTAAATGTTTCAGATTTCTTTAAAATATAATCTTTTTTACCTTTTTTATCACTAGTTTCCTCAATAGTAAATGCTTTTTTGTATATCATATATAATATACTTGCACTATATCCATTGGTACTACTATATTTTTTAATTAACTTTTCTAATATTTCTGGACCATATGTATTTGGAAAATCTCTATAATATTCCATATCAAAATCAGTTTTATATTCTTTATCATATTTGAAATAACTATATATTACTAAAATAATTAATGTTATTAAATATATTCCAAATGCAATATAACTTATTATTTGTTTTCTTTTAGCAACGCGTCTTAATTCATTTGCTTCATCTGCTAATTTAGTTTCATCATTTATAATATTATCTAATTCATCTTTGTTAGTAAATCTAGTGCTATTATTAACTAAATCTTTATTAAATGTCATACGCACATTAAGTACTTCTCCAGAATAGACTTTGTCTATTGTTGCAACCAAACTAGAATAATTTTCATCATTTACTTTTTCTACATTACCATATATTGCTCCATGAGCCCATACTCTTAGTGTATCATCAATACTTGGTAAATTAACAGATACTTTTACATCACTTAACGTATCTTCAAAACCTTTAGGTATAAAGTTATAATATAACTCTGCTACATCATTATGTACTAATACTATGTCTTTTAATGTATAGCAAAGAACAAATCCACTTTCTCCTCCAGTATTTTCATTATACATTGTTATACTAGGACCCATACCATTATAATTAACAGTATATTTTAACTTATCTCCTTTATTAGCACTTGCCACTTCAGTAAATTTATCTTTTTTAGTCATATCACTTGGATTTAATAGATAAACATTTATATCTGTTAAATCACTAGGATTATAATTACTATCTCCATCTTTATAATAAATATCTCTTACATATCCATTATAACTTCCATCCATTTTAATATATTCACATACATTTACATCTCCATTATTTTGTACATCAGCATTAATATTATATTTTGTTATATCAAAATTAACATCACTTACAGCAAATACATTTAATGGTATTAATATAAATGCAATAATTATAAATATCACACTTTTTTTCATAAACTCTCCTTAAAAAAAGGACTTATAAAGCCCTATTA
The DNA here is from genome assembly GCA_934097015.1 of uncultured Bacilli bacterium. GTDB lineage: Bacteria > Bacillota_I > Bacilli_A > RF39 > UBA660 > UMGS1124. The sequence continues at coordinate 17,020 of CAKONF010000023.1, forward strand.
AAATTTAACAGTTGGAGCTTCTTTTTCTTTTTCATCAATTTGGAAAAATTCTCCTTTTTTAAATCCACCCATATTTGCAACAATATTAGATGGTACACGCTCTACTTTGTTATTATATGTTAATACAGTATCATTATAGAATTGTCTAGCCATAGAAATTTTATCTTCTGTGTCTTTCAAATCATTTTGTAATGACATAAAGTTAGTATTAGCTTTTAAATCAGGATAAGATTCTGATAATGCAAATAATTTATTAAGTGCATTAGTAATTTCTCCAGATGCTTTTACTTTTTCATCAACTGTATGTGCAGTTGTATAAGTATTTCTAGCTTTAATTACATCTTCTAAAGTTTTACTTTCATGTTTAGCATAACCTTTTACTGTTTCAACTAAATTAGGTATTAAATCAGCTCTTCTTTTAAGTTGTACGTCAATTTGACTAAATTGATCATCTTTTCTATTTCTTAAACTAATTAAACTATTATATGTACTAAAATACCATATTACTAATAAAACAAGTACAGCAATTATAATATATACAGCAGTCATAATAATCTCCTTCCTACTTTAATTATATAGTGTTACATAAAATAATTCAACTAAAAAAGAACAAAATTAATTGTTCTTTAAGAACTCTAATGCTTTCTTCATTTTTAAATCAAATTTTATCATATCCATACCGCCAATTTGATTTAATAATTCATCTTTTGGTATGTTATATGTATTTGCAATTTCTTCTAAATGTTCTTCGCTTTCTTTATCATCAACTTCAATTTTTTCTTTTTCACTAACAGCTTCTAATAAGTATCTTTCTTTTATACGCATTTCTGCTTCTGGTTTTAATTGTTCTTCAAGTTGTTCCATATTAGTTTTAGTAAATTCAAAATATTGTTCTAATGATAAACCTTGCATTCTCATATTATTTTCATATTGATGAACTAATCTATGTATTTCTTCATGAATGACTTCTTCATTTATTTCTACAGTCATATTTTCTATAGCTTTCTTAATTACTTCATCTAAATATTTATTTTCTATATCATTATTTTTATGTTCTAATAGATGTTCTTTAACTTTTGCTTCAAATTCTTCTTTAGTTTTTACATCTTCGTATCCTAAATCTTTAAATAATTCTTCATCGATTTCTGGTAATACTCTTTCTTTTATTTCTCTAATTGTAACTGTGAATGTTACATCTTTTCCTTTTAAATTTTCTACATAATTTTCTGGAAATTTTAAATCTATATCTTTAGTTTCTCCAACTTTCATTCCGATTAATGCATCTTCAAATCCAGGAATAAATGTATTTGAACCTATTTCAAGTGGATAATTTTCTCCAGTTCCACCTTCAAGTTCTTTTCCATCTACTACACCTTTAAAATCTATTACAGCAGTATTTCCTTTTACTACTTTTCCATTTTCTTTGATAACTATATCTGCATATTTATCTCTTAAATTATCAATTTCTTCTTCAATATCCTTTTTAGTTATTTTTGCTGTTTCTTTTTTAATTCCTAAATTTTTGTAATCTCCTAATTTAACTTCTGGTTTACTTATAAATTTGTAAACAATAGTTATTCCATCTTTATCTAATTTAGTAATATCAACTGTTGGTTGAATAACAGGAATAATATCTGCTTCTTTAAAAGCTCCTTCATACTCTTTTTCTATAGCAATATCAGCTGCATCTGGATATAATGTTTCAATACCAACTTTTTTGATGAATAAATCCCATGTAACACTACCTTTTCTAAATCCATCTATTTTAATATCTTTTTTCTTTTTATTAAAAGCATCTTTTAAATAATTTGTCCATTCTTCATTTTTTATTTCTTTTGTAATTTCTTTTACGTTTTTCATAATTTCTCTCCTTCTTGATACATAGTATTATAAACTAAAAATAAGTCATTATCAAGAAATTTACTACTTTTTTGAAAAAAATTTAATTTTATACTAGCAATTTATGAAATCTATGATATAATTAGATACGTAATCGCTTGGACTGTTAGCTCAGTTGGTAGAGCAACTGACTCTTAATCAGTGGGTCTAGGGTTCGAATCCCTAACAGTCCACCATTTTTATTAAAAAAATGTTGACAAATTATTAATTATTTAGTTATAATAATTAAGTCATTAATGGACCTGTAGCTCAGCTGGTTAGAGCGCACGCCTGATAAGCGTGAGGTCGATGGTTCAAGTCCATTCAGGTCCACCATTTTTTATGGCCCGTTGGTGAAGTGGTTCAACACACATGCCTTTCACGCATGCATTCATGGGTTCAAATCCCGTACGGGTCACCAATTTTTGTCTACGATTGACTACTTTTTCTAAAAAAGTAGTTTTTTTTTAAAATAATACTTGACAATAATATATCTAATATAGTATAGTTAACTAGTCATTTGTTTATGGCCCGTTGGTGAAGTGGTTCAACACACATGCCTTTCACGCATGCATTCATGGGTTCAAATCCCGTACGGGTCACC
>CAKONF010000024.1 GCA_934097015.1 uncultured Bacilli bacterium
AATTAATTTTAACATCACAGTAGTGATGTGTCAATAATAAAAATTGTAGAAATTTATCAAAAATATATTTACAAAAAATACAACTTTTGATATAGTTTTATTAAGGTAGAGATACCTAAAACAAATTTTACGATTCATGAAAAAACAAGAAACATACTTCTTCCCCAACCCCAAAAATCGTTTGGGGGGGGGGGTATAAAGAAATATGTTTTTTCGTGCAAAAAAAGGAGTGTGAAAAAAATGAATCGTAAGCAAAATTATTTATCTTATTTGAAATCAGGAGATTGGTGTTTAAATGATAAAGTTTATGCTAGTGAAACTGATAATACAACAGCATTAACTAGTCAAGAAATATTAGATAAACAAATTAAAGGTGAAGAATTTTATTATGATTCATATGTTCGTTTAGAGGGAAAAACAATAAAAGAACCAACATTAAAATGTAATGGCACAAATATGATGAAATTTGGTGATAATACAAATATGTATGTAGGAACATTAACGGCAGATGAAATTATTTATTCTGGTGCTGTATTTAAAATAAAGAATAAAGGATTTTATTTGATGAACGAATCTTTGAATTATTTGGATTTTTGGACTTTATCGCCTTATATGGCATATAGAACATCTAACTCAATAGTTTTTTTTGGTATATCTGGTATACTTAATGGACCTCCAGTTGATCACAATAATGTTAGTTTTCGCCCATCTATAAATTTAAAATCTAGCATTCAAATCTCGAACGGGAATGGCACTAAAAAAAATCCATATACAGTGAAATTAAGTTAATGTAATTTAATTAAGTACTATTAATTTAGTACTTTTTTTGATAAAATTAATTTGGTGATTAGATGAAAACAATTAATTTTCCAGAATATAAAATATTAGATACAAGTGATGGAATGAAATTAGAGAGTTGGAATGGAATTAAATTATTAAGACCAGATCCGCAAATAATATGGAATGATAAAGATAAAACTTTATGGAGTAATGTAGATGCAAAATATATTAGAAGTAATAAAGGTGGGGGAGAATGGCAAATTTTTAATAAAAATATGCCTGATAGATTTCAAATACATTATGATGATTTAACATTTAATTTAAAATTAATGGGTTTTAAACATACAGGATTATTTCCAGAGCAAGCATATAATTGGACTATGTTAAGACAAATTATTAAAGATAAAAAAGATGTTAAAGTACTTAATTTATTTGCATATACAGGGGCAGCTAGTGTTGCATGTTTATCTAGTGGTGCTAGTGTAGTTCATGTAGATTCTTCTCGTGGTATGATAGATTGGGCTAAAGAAAACGTATATTCAAATAATTTAGAAGATAAACCTATTAGATTTATTGTTGATGATGTTGTTAAATTTGTTGAAAGAGAAATAAGACGTGGTAATAAATATGACATTATATTAATGGACCCTCCATCTTTTGGTAGAGGAAGTAATAAGGAAATATGGAATATAGAAACTGATTTGTTTAATTTAGTAGAAAAATGTACTCAATTACTAAGTGATGATCCATTATTATTTTTAATAAATTCATATACTACTGGTTTATCAATGACAGTTTTAGAAAATGTATTAAATTTAACTGTTGGTAAAAAATATGATGGTTATATAAATAGTGATGAACTAGGTATAAAAGAAGAAAATAGTAATATCATTTTACCTTGTGGTATATATGCTAGATGGGAAAAAGAAAAATTTGACAATTAGATAAAATTTTATTATAATAACAAACCATGAAAAGGGGTTTTGTTATGAAAGAACAGGAATTAATTAGTTTAGCAAAAGAAAATAATAAAGAGGCTATAAATATATTAATGGAAAAATATAAAGGTATTACTTTGGCTATAGCTAAAAAATATGCTAAAAGTAGTTATGAAATTGAAGATTTATTACAAGAAAGTTATTTTAGTTTTAAAAAGTGCATAGATTCATTTGATTTTAATAAAAATTGTAAATTCTCAAGTTATTTATATATGGTAATGGGAAGAGATTTATATGAGTATGCTAATAATAATTTTAGTGATGTTAAAGTTCCTCTTTATTTAAAGAGATTAAGAAGTAAGTTATATAATTATTTATATAATTTTAAAGAGGTTTATGGTTGTTATCCGACTTTAGATCAGTTAGCAATTAAATTAAATGTTAATAAATCTATATTATTATCTTATTTACCTAATTTAAAAGATACTGTTAGTTTAGAATATATAGAAAAGTTAGAAACTGAATATGATGATTCGTATTGTATTATTGAAGAAGATGATATGTTTAAAGGTGTATATAATGATATAAGGAGAGAAGAAATATATAATTTTGTAAATGAATCTAGTATTGCCTCAAAGTTTAAAAACATATTAATACTAAGATATGGTTTAGATGGTAGTAAATTTAAAACTTTAGAAGAAGTTGGAAGAAAGTTATTTTATACTTATAGAGAAGTTAAGTTTTATGAAGAAGAAGCTCTTAAGTATTTAAGAAAAGATGTTAAACGTTTAAAATTAATTGATTATAATAATATATTAAAATAATACATAAAGTTATCTATTAATAAATATATATTAATAGGTGATTTTTTTTATGGATAAAAAATCTAGTTTTAAAGAGTTTGTATCACATCATCCAGAACTTATAACATATGTAAAAAATAAAGAAAGTACTTGGCAGGATTTTTATGAAATATATGATATTTATGGAGAAAATGAAACTGCATGGAATAAGTATTTTAATAATGATAATGATTCTATTGGGGAACTAACTAATTTATTTAAAAATGTAAATATGGATAACGTACAAAAGCATATAAATAATGCGCAGAAAGCAGTTAGTTTAATACAAGAATTAACTAATAAAAGTACACCTAATATAGTTAGTAAAACTCCAAGACCCATAACTAAATTTTTTGGAGATTAATTATGGAACTTGATGTTATGTATAATATAAAACAAGATAAAAAGCATTATGATTATTTAAGAACACATAGCTATTGGTATAAATATTTAAATAGAGATAAAAAAAATTATAAGTTATTTTTGGATGCATATAAGAAATATAATAGATCTATGACTACTAATAAAGTTAATGATACTATAAATAATATTGATATGGTTGCCAATATATTAAAAGTATTAGAATAAAGTTTTAGGCTAATACTTTTTTTAATTTTATACTATTTAAGTATATTACTAAGAATATATTTATTATTTCTGATATTAATAATCCATATAAACCTATATGTAATAAACTAAATATAAATAATGTTATTAATTTAATTATTGTAGTTATGATTGTTATAATCATAGTATATTTGGCGTAATTTAATGCTTGTAAGGTGCTTGATAATGGCCCTTCTAAATATAAAAATACAAAGAATGGTGCTAAGAATTTAATATATTCTATTCCTTTATCTGTTTTAAATATTATATTAAGTAAATCTCCTGTAAATATATATACTAATGTATTTGATATTAATCCTAGTATAAAAGAAAATATAATTGATTGTTTTAATCTTTTTTTTATTAACTTTTTATTGTTCCTATTTTTAGATATTTCTGGTACTAGAGACGTATTAAGTGCAAGTATAAAAAATGATGGAATAGTTAGTAGTGGTAAAACATATGCATTATAAGTACCATATTCGTTTAATATAAAATTATTAGAATATCCAGATAATGTTAATGTGAAAGTAAGTATTATTGGTTCAAAGAAATATCCTATGTTTCCAATTATTCTACTTGATGTAGTAGGGATAGCAATAGACATTATTTCTTTTATTATTGATATATCTGGTATTAAATCAGATTTTTTAATATTAAAGTTTTTTGGTGCAAATAGTAAGAATATAATTATCGAAATTATTTCAGAAAATATATTTAGTAATATGTATACTGATACAACAATGATTGTTCCATATTTTAATATGTGTGGTAGTACTAATAATATTATTAATAATCTAAATATTTGCTCTATTATATTAGATAGTGTATGAGGAAACATTTTTTGCTTACCAAAAAAATAACCTCTAATAATACTTGATAGTGATATAAAAGGTAAAACGAAAGCAATAGATATTATTGGATAGTATGTATCTTTATTATTTAATAAATTATTTGATATAAAGGGTGCTACTAAAAATATTGTTGTTATTAATATAATATTTATTAATAATGATGCTGGTATGATAGAAAATAATACTTTTTTACTATTGTTTTTTGCTTTTGCTATTACATTACTTATTGCAAGTGGTAATCCTAATTGTGCTAATGTTATAAGTAATGAATATGTAGGCATAATAATACTATATAAGTTAATTGCATCATTATTGACCATTCTAGTGAATATTATTTTTATAATAAAACCTAATAATTTGGTAAATAAAGCTCCAATTATTAAAATTAATGTTGATTTGACAAATTTATTTTTCATAATAAAATATATGTTAAAAGTATGATATTAAATACTTAATATAAATTATTATTATTAATTTTAATTAATTTATATTGTAATTATTAAAAAATTAGAAAAAAACGACTAAATCTATTGCAAAGAATAAAATTATTTGATACTCTTTATATGTAGGGTATAGGCCCTAAGACATAAATTAAGAAATGGGAGGAAATAAAAATGTCAAAAACTGAATTAGTAGAATTCATAGCTGAAACAGCTGGATTAACAAAAGCAGATGCTACTCGTGCATTAGATGCAACATTAGCAGGAATTGAAAAAGGATTAAAAGAAAATGGAAAGGTTGCATTAGTTGGTTTTGGTACTTTCAGTGCTAAGAAGAGAGAAGCTAGAGATGGAATTAATCCATTAACTAAAGAACCTTTACATATTCCAGCAAAAATGGCTGCTACATTTAAAGCAGGAAGCAAATTAAAAGACGCTTTAAATTAATCGTATAAGAAGTGAAAGATAATTTCACTTTTTCTTTACATTAAATAAAAAAATATATTGATAAGTTAAATAAAATATATTATAATTAATTTATACTAAGAGGTGGCTAGAATGAATATAATACTTAATTTTATGGATAAAATATATGGGGATACTAAAACGTTATCTTTGGTTTACGTTGCTGGAGCTGTTTTATTATTTATATTTATAATTTTATTAATTTTTAGTTTGAGAAAACCAAGTAAGAAAGATGATATAAAAATTATAGATGAACCTAAACCTGATAATAAAGATAGTAATGAGGTATCTTTAAATAATAATGTAAAAGATACTAAGGTTGTTTCTGAAGATACAAATACAAAAGTAGAGGATACAAAAGAAGATATTAAAGAAGAAGTAAAAGATAATGATAGTGAAACTAATATATTTGAGAAGACAACAATAATTCCATTAGAAAATATAAAAACAAATGAGAGTGAAGTAAGCAAACAAGAAAGTATTGAAAAAGCTTTAGATAATGTAGATAATATTGAAAATATTAAACCAGAAGAGGTTGAAGAAAAAAAAGTTGATGAGAAAGTTAGTGCTGAAATTCCGAATGTTGATGAATTTGTAGATAATGTTGTTAAAAAAACATATGAAAAAAATGAACAATTTTCATCAGTTTATGTTGGTGACAATACAAGTACTATGAAATTAGATAAAATAATGGATAATGTTAATTTAGATAAAGATGTTAAAGAAGAGATTACTGGTGTTAAAAATGAAGAAACAGAAGAGAAACTTCCAATTTTAAAAGATAAAATTAATGAAATGAAAGAAGAAAAAGAACTTGGTATAGAAAATAATAGTGCTAGTGATTTGGTTTCAGAAGATACTTCAAGTAAATTAGATAATTTAAAGGAAGCATTAGAAGCAAAAAAACAAGAAGAAGTTAAAACTGAAACAACTGCAATTAACAAAGAAGATTTATTAAATAAATTAAATTCATTAAAAAAATAATATTAATAACACATTTTTGTGTTATTTTTCTTTTAGCACTTGATTTTATGTAAAGATATGTGATACAATACTATTGCTTTCATTTGAGGGAGCGTAATCCGCTGAAAATAATTTCAAGATTAGAATAAATAATGTATTAGAAAGGAAGAGTATTGTGAATCCATTAATTGAAAAAATTAATAAAGAACAAATTAGAACTGATATTCCTGAATTTAGAGTAGGAGATACAGTTAGAGTTGGAGTAAAAATTAAAGAAGGTAAAAAAGAGAGAATCCAAAATTTTGAAGGAATTGTATTTAATATTACTGGTGGTTCAGTATCAAAAACTTTTACTGTATTTAAAAAGAGTGGAGCTCATATTATAGAAAGAGTATTCCCAGTAAATAGTCCATTAATAGACAGTATTACTGTTGTTAAAAAAGGAAAAGTTAGACGTTCTAAATTAACATTCTTAAGAGGACTTAAGAAAGATTATAAAACTAAAGAAAGAAATTAATACTTTCTTTTTTTCTTGATTTTTAGTTATACATAAATTATAATTGATATAGAATAGGAAGATGGTTATGAAAGCATTAATTATTAGCAAACCAATATATGATTATATACTACCTTTAGAAGAATTTCCAAAAGAAAAAGATAAATTTATAATAAATAATTCTATAAAAACTATAAATAATGTATCTTCTATTATAGCAATTACTTTAGCTAAATATGGGGTAGAGACTTATTATACAGGTGTAGTTGGAGAAGATAGTATTGGAAATAAAATAAAAGAAATATTAAATAAATATAATGTTAATACTAAATATTTTGAAACTAGTTATAAAGAAAGTACTTGTATAAATTATAAAATATATAATAAAAAAGCAAATTCATTTACAAGTATATTTGAAAATTCTATAAAGGCTAATTTAATGAAATATAAATATGAATTTATTCCAGATACAGTTATTATGGATGATGGAGATTATAGTGCTAATATGGCTGCTATTAATAATTATCCTAATGCTAATTTAATTTATATTGCTAATAAATATAGTAATGAATCATCTGTATATTTAAATAAATGTAAGTATGTTATATCTAATATAGATTTTGCAAGTAATGCAACTGGAGTATATAAAAATTTAAATAAACCTAAAGAAATAGTTAATTTATTTCAAAAATTTATTGATTTGTATAAAACTAATTTAATTATTAGATTAGATAATTTTGACTTTTTATATTGTATTAATGATGAAGTTAGATTAATAAAAAATATAAATGAACATTTAGTTAATAAAGAAAATGTATTTATATCTATATTATGTTATTTTTTAATAAATACTAATAATATAGAAGATAGTATTAAATATACTAATAAAGTTATGTTAAATTCTAATAATGATATTGATATGATTAATAATATACCTGATGTTAATAATGTAAGAGAATTTATAAATATTATTGATAAGAATAATATTGAAACACTAGAAAATATTGAAATGCCTATTAATAAAGAGGATAATAAATGAATTATGATCCTTTTTTAAATATATTACCTACTATCGATTTACATGGTATTAATAGAGATATGGTTAAATATATTGTAGATGATTTTATAAAAGATAATATAAAGTTAAATAATAAGAAAATTATAGTTATACATGGAATAGGTGAAGGTATATTAAAAGATGAATTACATTTATTATTGAAAAGAGATAAAAGGATAAAAAGTTTTTATTTAGATAGTTTTAATATTGGTGAAACTATAATTGAATTAAATTAATTAGTATGATAGAATATTTTTTTTGAAAGGACTGATAAATATGTTCGTAGATGAGATTACTTTAAAAGTTGAAGCTGGTAAAGGTGGAGATGGATGTACTTCTTTTAGACGTGAAAAGTTTGTTGAAATGGGTGGACCTAATGGTGGTAATGGAGGTCATGGAGCAAATATTGTTTTTATGACTGATCCTGGTTTAAAAACTTTGATAGATTTAAAAATGATGAAACATATAAAAGGTGAAAAAGGTGTTAATGGTAAAGGTAGCGATAGAAATGGTGCTAATAGTGATGATGTTGTTATTAAGGTTCCACTAGGTACTACTATAACTGATATGGATACTGGTTTGATTATTGCTGATTTAACAAGTGAAAATGAAAGTGTTGTTGTTGCACGTGGAGGACGTGGAGGACGTGGAAATCATGCGTTTGCAACACATGAAGTTCCAGCTCCAAAAATGAGCGAATTAGGTGAACCTGGAGAGAAAAAAATAATAAAATGTGAACTTAAAATGATTGCAGATGTTGGTTTAGTTGGTATGCCAAGTGTTGGAAAAAGCACAATTCTTAGTATGATAAGTTCTTGTAAACCTAAAATTGGTGCATATCATTTTACTACGTTAAGTCCTAATTTGGGTGTTGTAAATTTAAATGATGGAAGAAATTTTGTTATGGCTGATTTACCTGGGCTAATTGAAGGCGCAAGTGCTGGCGTTGGACTTGGAGATAAATTTTTAAGACATGCAATGCGTACAAAAGTAATAGCGCATGTAATAGATATGGGGTCTTTTGAGGGAAGAGATCCAATAGTTGACTATGAGAATATATATAATGAACTTAAAAATTTTGATGAAAGACTTATAGAAAAACCTAGTATAATCATTGCAAATAAGATGGATTTACCAGAAGCTAAAGAAAATTTAGAAAGATTTAGAAAAAAATATCCAGATAAGGAAATATATGAAGTTTGTGCTATTATGAAAGAGGGTTTTGATACTTTAATTATTAGACTTGCGGATATAGTAGAAAATACAGAAACAGTTAAATTATATAAAGATGAAGAGTATGCATCTCACGTACTTTATAAATTTAATAATGAATTACCTTATACGATAACACGTGAAGGTGATTTATGGATATTAAAGGGTAAAGAAATAGAAAAATTATTTAGTATGACTAGATTTACAGAAGATGAAAGTGTTGCACGTTTTGCTAGAAAATTAAAAGGCATGGGTATTGAAGATGAATTAGAACGTTTAGGTGCAAAACGTGGAGATGAAGTTAAGATAGATGATTATATATTCGAATTTAAAAATTAGATAGATGATTCTATCTCTTTTTAATCTTGGAAATAGATGATTCAAATTAATGTATGTTTTATATCTAAAACTAATTTAGGCGGTTATAACAAAAATTAATGTTATTGATTGGCTTTTAGGTTATTATTAAATAATAAAAAAAGAGTAGTTTTGAAGTCTACTCCTTTATTATACACAGTCTACATAAGTATCGCTTAGACACTTAACAGCACAGCAGCATGATAAGTCCATTGTAAAGAAACTGTTAGTTGCTATATATGGTATAGAATTACAGCAGCTTTCTTGTGGATTTCTAGCTAGAACTCTAAAAGTACAACAATTTCCATCTAATTTTTCTACTCTAAAAACATTAGAACAATCTTCACAACAAGCACTTACTTGTGTATTAGAACATACATTAGTACTATCCTTTTCAATAGGCATGCTCCAAGGAGTTCCATTACCACAGCAAGTGTAAAGCATTACTGGGTATATGTAGAAGATACGACATAATCAAGTGTTATATGTCTAATTAGTACAATTTTAAGTAAAAAATATAAACTTATTTTAGATTAGAATTACTAGAAATAAAATGATAATTGTTATGTGTTTTATTATCATATGTTATAGTCTAATATTACTAAATAATTAGATGATTTCGAATTTTTTTGGAATTAAAGATTTACTTAATAAAAAAAGATGGAAATGGTTAAATAAAAAACAGAATATTTTTTATTAATAAAGATATTAAATCAAAAAATTTATCTATCAAAAAAATAAAAGAAAAATTCAAGTATAAAAAATTATATAAATTATAAAAAAATAAGCGTATCCTATTGACTACATAAAATATATTTTATAAAATAATTATGAGGTATAAATATGCAAAAAATAAAAGAAGAAATAGAAGTATCAGAATTAGAGTATAATTTAATTTGTGATTTTATTAAATTAAGAAATGAACTGGGATTAACTCAAAAACAAATGGCTGAAGAAGCAAAAGTTGTAAGAGAAATGATATCTGTAATAGAAAATAGAACTAAACATCCACAAATTAATACTTTAATAAAAATATTAAAACCATTCGGTTATACATTATCTATAACTAAAATAAAAAAATAATACTAATAAAAAGATAAGGAGAAAAAATTATGAAAAATGAAATTATATTATTTGAAAATCAAGACATAAAATTAGAAGTAAATATGAAAGATGAAACAGTTTGGCTTACTCAAGAACAAATGGGCATTTTATTTAGTAAGGCAAAGTCCACAATTAATGAACACATTAAAAATATTTATAAGGATGAAGAATTATTAGAAAGTGAAACTATGAGAAAATTCGGAAATTCCGAATTTAGTGATAAACCAATTAATTTATATAATCTAGACATGATAATTAGTGTTGGCTACAGAGTTAAAAGTAAAAATGGTATTATATTTAGAAAATGGGCTACAAGCGTTTTGAAAGATTATATGATTAAAGGTTATGCAGTTAATCAAAAAAGATTAGAATATCTTGAAAAAACAGTTAAATTAATAGATATTGCAGGAAGAATAGAGACAGAATTAAAAGGAACAGAAGCTCAAGGAATAATTAATGTAATAAATAATTATAGAAATGCATTGGATTTGCTAGATGATTATGACCATAAAACATTAACAAAACCAAATGGAATTAAAGACGATAAAAAAATATCTTATGAAGATTGTATGAATGTTATTAGTAAATTGAGATTTAATAATGATAGTGATTTATTTGCTTTAGAAAGAAATCAAGGTTTAAAAGCAATAATAGGAAACATATACCAATCATTTGATGGAAAAGACTTATATCCTACAGTAGAAGAAAAAGCATCCAATTTTTTATATTTAATTACTAAAAATCATACTTTTATTGATGGTAATAAAAGAATTGCGGCAACATTATTTATATATTTTTTAGAATTTTATAACATATTATATGTTGATAATAAACAAATTATTGATAATAATACATTAGTCGCAATCACTTTATTAATAGCAGAATCCAATCCAAAAGAAAAGGATATACTAATTGATTTAATAATGAATTTTTTAAAAAAAGATGTGATTTAATGAAAGAGAAGTGCTTGATAATCCTGGGAAAGTATCTCATAAAGTTGCAGAAAGTTTCGCACTTTCTGAATTTGAGAAGTATAGAACTGTTCAAAACATTACTTTTAAATCTGATTTTGATAAATTTATGATTGAAGTAAAAAATGAAGAAATTAATTAACTTTAATATTTAAATTATAAATTTTTCATTAAGTAATGTCAAAAAAGAGAAAAAAGTACGCTGTATCGTACAAAGTGTAATATTATATGAGGAGATTATACTAATATGATTATCAAATACAAAATACATTATGGACACTTGATTATATGTAGATAAACTAATTGAAAAATATGGAAAAAATATTTTTTTGCTACCATTTTATATAAAATTAATTAAGATATTAATTGAGAATAAATTGAGAACTAAATGTACTTGAAATGGATTTTTACTATGTTATAATATGATAAAATTGAAATAAATATAAATAATAAGTCTTGGAAACAAGATTTTTTTTTATGTAATAATTATTTGATTTCATATGATTAGTTAGGAGGAATATTTATTTGTGTATAAGATTAATATTATAGAAGAGGTAAGTATTGTTTAATCAAAAAGATATAAAAATAAAGGGAAATCATATAATATTAAATGAAAAGGAAGATTTTAAAAGTGAATAAAAATAAAATAGATAGGAATTATGTGATTGAATATTTTTTTGATGAAAATGGTATTGATTACGAGGAATATATTGAAATGAAGTGTACAGAGATTATTAAAAATTTTAAAAGAAAAAAACAAGATTAATATTTTAAAATATATGGAAAAATGTGTAAAATTAATATAAAAACAAAAAATATATGGTTTAATAGTGAATTTTATACATTCCCGTATTTTATGACTTTTTTACTTAAGAGATATTTAAGAGATAAATAAAAAGAAATAGAAAAAATTCTATTTTTTTGTTTGAGTTAATTTCATTATAATGAGAATAAATTTCTATAATTTAATATAAAAATAACTCATATTATTTATTATAGAATTAGAAATAATTAATAATATTGAGGTGATGATTTGACAATGAGTTATGTTTATAAATGTGCTAGTTATTCGCGTCTTTCTAGAGAAGACGATAGAATTGATGAAAGTTCAAGTATAATAACACAAAAGCAAATAATTAATTCTTTTGCTAGGTTTAATAATTTTAACATCGTAGAAGAATATACTGATGATGGTTATTCTGGAGGTAATTTTGATAGACCAGGTTTTAAAAAAATGATAATGGATATTGAAGCGGGTAAAATAAATTGTGTAATTACAAAAGATTTATCAAGATTAGGGCGTGAAATATATAAAACTGGAGAATATATAGAAGAGTATTTTTTAGAACGAGGAGTAAGATATATAGCAATTAATGATGGTTTTGATTCTAATATAGGTGACGCTATGTTAGGAATAAGATTAGGTGTTAATGATTTATATTTAAGAGATGTGTCAAGAAAAGTTTATTCCGCTATGAAAATAAAACAAGAAAAGGGAGATTATATAGGTAGTTTTGCATGTTTTGGATATAAGAAAGATACATTTAATAAAAATCATATTGTTCCAGATGAAAAATCAAAAGAAATAGTAAAAGAAATATTTAATATGTATGATAAAGGTTATACATTGTGTGAAATAGCAGATTATTTATCAAACAAAAAAATTCCTATACCTCTTATTTATAGAAATACTACAAGTAATGCTAAAAAAATATCTGAAAACGATGGATATGGTTTTTGGAAACATCAAACTATAGTATACATACTGACTAACCCAATTTATATAGGAAACATGAGACAACATGTAAATAAAAAAATAAGTTATCGTTCAAAAAAATTAGTAAAAGTACCTAAATCTGAACAAATTATAGTTCCAAATACTCACGAGGCAATAATAGAAAAGGAACTATTTGATAGAGTACAATTAAAACTAAATAGAACACAAATAAGGCGTAATAGAAATAATTCTTTTGAATATTTATTTAAGGGACTATTAAGATGTAAAGAATGTGGTAAGACAATTTCTATAAGAGTACAGAAAAACAAATATACTACTACGTTGTTTACAAGATGTAATAGTTATTCTCAAAGAAGACAATTTAGAAGTTGTACTCCACATTATGTTAATTATTCTATATTAGAAAAAGATGTATTAAAAATATTAAAGAAAATAGGTAAAGAATTCTTAAATAAATATGATGAAGAAAAAATCGAATTAAAATGTAAGGCTTTAATAAATGATAGCGAAAAAGAATATAGAGATAAATTAAATGAAGTTGAACTTGATATCAAAAAAAATGTTGAAGCTATTTCCAATCTATATCAAGACAAATTAGATGGTGTAGTAGGTGTAGAGACATATAAAACATTATCAATTAAATACGAAAACAGAATTTGTGAATTAAATAAAGAAAAAGAAGAACTTTTAAGAAAACTAGATACATTAGATAAAAAAATAGATACAAAAAAATATGAAGAGTGTAAGAAAATAATAAAAGAATTTTTAAGTTTAAAAAAACCTAGTAATGAAACTATAAGAGAAATAATAGATAGAATAGAAATTTCTGAAGATAAGAAAGTACAAGTTTATTTTAGATTAAAACCACTAGAAATTAAGTGGTAATAATTATGTCGTAAACGTATTATTAGCGGTCTCGTATTGCATACCAAGCAGCTAGGTCCTCCTCCAAGCATTGGTCTATCACAAGAATCTAAACAACTTTCTGGGCATGCATTTTGTTGTAGAACAAGTATAACTTTCAATATTTCACCGATGCAGTTTGTAGTTTTCTCATTACACATGTATAATTCACCCTTTCATTTATACTCAATATATTTTATGTTATTTTTATAATTTAGTGATTTTATTTTTAACTATTTTATAGTATAATGATAGTAGATGAGGTGATAACATGGCATGGCAATATATTTTAATTGCATTTGTATTATTAATAATATCTTTAGTGATAGTAAAATTAAATAAAAAGAATTTTAATTTAGAAATAAATAAATTAGTACAATATTTAGGTGGAAGAGATAATATATTGGATACTGAAGTTAATATGTCTAGATTAAAAGTGACTTTAAAAGATGTAAGTATAGTAGATAAAAATGCTATAGAAAAATTAGGTGCCAAAGGAATAGTTGAAGTAGATAATCAACTAAAAATAATTTTTGGAACTGATGCAGTTAAATTAAAAAAATATATAGCAGACATGAAACATAAGGGATAATAATCTATCCTTTTTTCGTTGACTTTTTTTATATAATATTTTAATATTATTATAGGTGATAGTATGAAAGATATAAGAATAACTAAAGATGAAGAAAAAACAGTTAATATTATATTAATAATAACTAGTGTATTAACACTAGTGTTAGGATTATCATTCTTTTTTGATAAATATATTGAGTTCTTAGATGGTTGTGAAATATTTTATGTTGTTATGCTTTTATATTTTGGATTAGAATTTACAAATTATTTATTAACAAAAAAATATACAGGTATGCATCATTTATATATATCACTTGCTTGTATAATATCAAGTGTTAGTGGACTTAAATATATGAATGAACCATCAAATTATGTAGTTGGATTAACTTTAATAGGGTGGATAATAATAATGATAATTATAAAACTTATAAAAATAGAGGAATTAAGAAATAAATTAGATTCAAGAGTGTTTATAAATATATTTACTATGAGTTTATTTATATTATTAGGTTTCTTAGTTTCAACAAATGTTATATTAAAAATTACAAACGAGTGTTTAATATTAGGCTTTTTCTTTACTGCTAATGGAATATTTAATTTAGTAGAAATAATTAGTAATTTAAAATTAAAAAAGAATTTAACAGTTAAGTAAAAAATATTATTTTCTGTATTGATTTATAGATTATCTAATGCTATAATACTTAAGAAATCAGTGATAAAAGACATGGTTAATATATATTATTTGAAAGAGAGTTCATGTTTGGTGTAAATGAATAAATAACTATATTAATTACTACTTTTTAGAGGAATTAAAAATTCACGGCAAAAACCGTTATAAAAATTAAGTTAAATTAGGATGGTACCGCATAAAATATGCTCCTTTGTACTATCCTTTTATTTTGGAGGAATTATATGGATATAAAAAGAATAATAGAAGATGTTTTTAAACGAAAAGAATTTAAAAAGTTAATAGAAAATTATAAAAAAGAAGAAATAGAAAAAATAAAAATTTATATAATGATTTATTTAATAATGACTAGAAGTGATAATTTGTTAGATAAATTCATGGTAGAATTAAAAAGTAAAATAGAAAGTGATATTGGTTTTATAAATTTTGATTATTGTGATTATGTAATAGATTTTATCTATAAAAATAAAGTATTAAATAATATTAATGAAGTATTAGTAAATTATATAGAGAATGGATATTATTATTATGGATATAATAGTGTATTTTTAGATTTTATAAGAGAAAATGGATTATCTACTACAAAAAAGATGTGGAATGAAGATGAAATATTAGAAATAAAAAAAATATTTAATAAGAGAAAAATAAATGATATATTTGGATTATATATTTTTGGTAAAACACCTAATTGTTTATATTATAATTTAAATGAAGCTATATATAATGCTATTAATAGTCCAAGATGGTTTATGCATTTTACAACTGGTGGATATAATGTTAATGATAATTATTTTAAAAATGCCTATTTAAATAATAATTATGATGAAATGTTGTACAATGTGAAAAAAATGTGTAGTGTAGGTAGATTAAATAAAGAGGAAACGAACATAATATTAGAATTTTTTAATAAATATTATAAGATGTTTTGTATAAATAATAGTGCTGATGTGTTATTTATTAAAAAGAAAAGTTTAATAGATAAAGAATATGATTTTAATGATATAGAAGATTTAAAACAAATAAAAAAATGTATTAAATATTATTCTAAGGGGACAAAAATTTATGATGAAGATATAGATAAAAAAGATTTAATTTTTATAGATGATGGAATGGAGAAGAGTTATGGAAAATATAAAAGAAAATAAAGAATTAAATATTATGAATCATTCTTGTGCTCATTTAATGGCACAAGCAGTTAAGCATTTATATAAGGATGCTAAGTTTTGGGTAGGACCAGTAATAAATGAAGGCTTTTATTATGATATTGATTTAGGTGATAAAGTAATTAAAGATGAAGATTTACCATTGATAGAAAGAGAAATGAAAAAAATTAGTAAAGATGGTAAAAGAATGGTTAGACATGAATTAACTAAAGATGAAGCATTAGAAATGTTTAAAGATGATCCATATAAAGTAGATTTGATAAATAATATGAATGAAGATGATACTGTTATAAGTTGTTATACACAAGGTGATTTTACAGATCTATGTCGTGGTCCACATGTTGAAACAGTAAAAGTATTAAAACATTTTAAATTGTTAAAACATAGTGGTGCTTATTATAAGGGAGATTCTAAAAATAAAGTATTACAAAGAATATATGGTGTTTGTTTTCCAACAGAAGAGGAATTAAATAATTATTTAAATGAACTTGAAGAAGCAAAGACAAGAGATCATAGAAAAATTGGTAAAGAAATGGAAATTTTTATGACTGATGAATTGGTTGGAGCAGGTATGCCTTTATGGCTTCCTAATGGAGCTTTAATTAGAAAACAGTTAGAAAATTATATATATGAAAAAGAACAAAAATTAGGATATAATCATGTTTATACTCCATGTGTAGGAACTGTTAATTTATATAAAACAAGTGGACATTGGGATCATTATAAAGAAAATATGTTTCCAATGATGAAGGTTGATGATGAAGAATTTGTACTTCGCCCTATGAATTGTCCTCATCATATGTTAGTTTATAAAAATAAATTACATTCTTATAGAGATTTACCAATAAGAATAGGAGAGTTTGCAACTGATTTTAGATATGAAGCAAGTGGTGCTGTTAAGGGACTTGAAAGAGTTAGATGTATGTGTCAAAATGATGCTCACCTTTTTGTAAGACCAGATCAAATTGGTGAAGAATTTAAAAAAGTTGTTAAACTTATATTAGATGTTTATAAAGATTTTGGAATAGAAAATTATAAATTTAGATTGTCTTTAAGAGATAAGGAAGATAAAGAAAAGTATTTTGATGATGATGAAATGTGGGATACTGCTGAAAACAAATTAAGAGAAGTTTTAAATGATCTTGGCGTTCAGTATTTTGAAGCAGTGGGAGAAGCAGCATTTTACGGTCCTAAATTAGATGTAGAAGTAAAACCTGCTGTAGGACCAGAAATAACACTTTCTACTTGTCAATTAGATTTCTTACTTCCAAGAAGATTTGAACTTTCTTATATAGATAATAAGGGTGAGAAACAAATTCCTGTTGTACTTCATAGAGCAATATTTGGAACTTTTGATAGATTTACTGCATTTATTATTGAAGAAACTAAGGGTAATTTCCCATTATGGTTAAGTCCAGTACAAGTAAATATTATACCTGTAAATAATGAATATCATTTAGAATATGCAAATAGTATATATGAATTATTAAAAGAAAGTAATATTAGAGTTGAACTAGATGATAGGGAAGAAAAATTATCTTATAAAATGAGAGAAAGTCAAACAAAAAAAATACCTATTACTTTAATATTAGGTGATAATGAAAAGGATAATGAAACTATATCTTATAGATTGTTTGGATCTCGTGATACAACAACAAAAACTAAACAAGAATTTGTAGATTTGTTAATTAAAACAATAAAGGATAAGGATAAAAATGTTGGATAGATATACAATAATAAAATATTTAGAATTTTTGTTTAACAATATAAATAATTTAAATTATGATGAATTTTATGACTATTTAAATAATTTAAAAATTAGTGTAATAGATTATAATATGCAAGATAAAATTAATGAATTATATTATGAAATATTATTAAATGAAAATAATAAAAATATTTCAATACAAGATCAAATAGATACAGTAAATGATTTTTTAAATAATTTTAAAAATTATCTTATTACTTCTAAAAAATCAAGTAAAATATTTGAACTTAAATTATCTTTAATAGATTTATTATCAAAAGATTTATATAGTTTTCTATTACAACATCAAAGTGTTAGAAATACTAAAAAAGGTTATAAATAAAAAAATATAAAAAGTAATTAAAATACTATTGAATTTAATTACTTTTTTTGATATAGTTTTATTAAGGTAGAAATACCTAAAACAAATTTTCTATTCATAAAAAAGATAATATGAGACTTTATACTTCTCTCCCGACCTCGAAATTTTGTTCGGGGGGGGGGTATAAACAAGAAGT
>CAKONF010000025.1 GCA_934097015.1 uncultured Bacilli bacterium
CGATAGAACATGAAATGGAAGTAAAGAAAAAAGAAGAAACCCTTCAAAAGCAAGAAAAAAATCTTCAAAAACAAGAAATAAATATCGAAAAACGCGAGAAATCTTTAGAAGAAGAAAAGATAACTTTAGCAAAAGAATTAAAAAATGCTGGATTTCCAATAAATAAAATATTAAAAATAACTAAATTATCTAAAAATATAATTATGATGCTTTAGATGTTATATATTTATTGACTTTATTTAAGTTTTTAGTATAATAGTATTATGAAATTGATTATTTAGGACAATAATAATTTATTTTATTAAAGAGAGTTAGTGGCTGGTGTGAACTAATATAAAAAATTATTTAATCTACCTAATAGAGTGACTAATCATCACCGGTTAAAACCGTTATATTAATTAAGATAAATAAAGGATGGTACCGCATTTTTTGCTCCTTGTACTGTCCTTTTTTATATAAAAATTAAAAATATTTTAAATATATAGAAAGTAGATGATATGTTTAATAATATAATTAATTAATAAATTTAATAAGAATAAATAATTAAGAAAGGTGACTAAAATAATGATAGATATTAAATTGATTAGAGAAAATAAAGAATTAGTAAAAGAAAATATTAAGAAAAAATTTCAAGATGAGAAATTGGTAGTAGTAGATGAAGTATATAATTTAGATTTGGAATATAGAAATGTTAAATTAAATATGGATGAGAAAAGAGCTTTAAAAAATAAATTAAGTGGTGAAATTGGAGCTTTAATGCGTGAAAAAAAGATTGATGAAGCAAATGAAATTAAAAATAAAGTTTCATTAATGAATGATGAAATAGATGATTTAACAAAAAAAGAAGAAGAATTATCTTTAGTTATCAAAGAGAAAATGATGATGATTCCTCAAATTATAGATGATAGTGTTCCTATTGGAAAAGATGATAGTGAAAATGTGGAAATAGAAAAGTTTGGAGAACCTTTTGTACCTGATTATGAAATTCCTTACCATTCAGATATATGTGAATCATTTAATGGTCTTGATAAAGAAAGTGCTGGAAGAACAAGTGGAAATGGTTTTTATTATTTAGTTGGAGATATTGCTAGATTACATGAAGCAACTATTGCTTATGCTAGAGATTTTATGATAAATAAAGGTTTTACATACTGTATTCCTCCTTTTATGATTAGAAGTGATGTTGTTAATGGTGTTATGTCATTTGCTGAAATGGAAAACATGATGTATAAAATAGAAAATGAAGATTTATATTTAATTGGTACATCAGAACATAGTATGATTGGGAAGTTTAAAGGACAATTAATAGATGAAAAAGAACTTCCAATTGCAATGACTTCATACTCACCTTGTTTTAGAAAAGAAGTTGGAGCTCATGGACTTGAAGAAAGAGGACTTTATAGAGTTCATCAATTTGAAAAACAAGAAATGGTAGTTCTTTGTAAGCCAGAAGATGCTATGGATTGGTATAATAAAATGTGGAGTTATACAGTAGAATTTTTCAGAAGTATGGAAATATCAGTTAGAACTCTAGAATGTTGTAGTGGAGATTTAGCTGATTTAAAAGTTAAGTCATGTGATGTTGAAGCTTGGAGTCCAAGACAAAAGAAATATTTTGAAGTTGGTAGTTGCTCTACTTTAGGAGATGCACAAGCAAGACGATTAGGAATTAGAATGAAAACTGAAAATGGTAATCAATTTGTTGCTACATTAAATAATACAGTAATTGCTAGTCCAAGATCACTTATAGCTATTTTAGAACAACACTATCAAAAGGACGGAAGTGTTAATATTCCAAAAGTTCTTCAACCATATATGGGTGGTAAAGAGAAAATTGTTCCTAAAAGCTTATAAAGCTCTTGACTAGAAAATAAAAATAAAGTAAAATATATCTATATTCTTGTTGAAAGAGAAGTAGATATATTTTTTATATGTTAAGAGAAGACTAGTACGGTGAGAATGTCTATATATAAAATATTTTTGAAGACACTTTCAAATAAGCAAGAGCGTTATTCGCGTTAAGAATAAAGAGAGTACACTTGTAAAGTAAGGTGGCACCGCGGAAGTTTATTTCGTCCTTACATTATTAAGTGTTTTTATTTTAGAAAGAAGGATATTTATGATAGCAAAACAAAAAGGTACTTATGATGTAATAGGATTAGATGCAAAAAAAAGAAAATATGTATGTGATGTAATAGATGCTGTATGTGAAAAATATAACTATAATTACATTGAAACTCCAATATTTGAATCTAGTGAATTATTTCATAGAAGTGTTGGAGAATCAAGTGATATAGTAAAGAAAGAAACTTACGATTTTAAAGATAGAGGAGATAGAAATATTACATTACGTCCAGAAGGAACAGCTGGTGTTGTTAGAAGTTTTATAGAAAACAAATTATATGGTAATATGACAGAACCATTTAAAGTTTATTATAATGGACCTATGTTTAGATATGAAAGACCTCAAAGTGGAAGAACAAGACAATTTACTCAATTTGGTATAGAATGTATTGGTACGGATGATGTAATGAGTGATGCAGAGGTTATTAGTCTTGCATACAATACTTATAAATTATTAGGAATAGATGTTAGTGTTAGAATTAATAGTTTAGGTGATAATGAATCAAGAGATAATTATAGAAAAGCATTAATTGATTATTTTACACCAATAATTGGTAACTTGTGTGATGATTGTAAAGATAGATTAAGTAAGAATCCACTTAGAATATTAGATTGTAAAGTTGATGCAGATAGTGATTATTTAAAAAATGCTCCTAAAACAATAGATTATTTGAATGAAGTTAGTAAAGTTAGATTTATAAAATTACAAGAATATTTAGATTTGATGGATATAAATTATGAAATTGATACAAATTTAGTTAGAGGACTTGATTATTATAATCATACAGTGTTTGAAATAATAGGAGATATACCAGAATTTGGTAATGCAAATGTATTAGGTGGTGGAGGAAGATATAATGGTCTAGTTAAAGAATTAGATGGACCTGAAGTTCCTGCTGTTGGATTTGCAATGGGATTAGATCGAACTATACTTGCAATGGAAACACTTAATATTAATTTTAAAATAAAAGAAGATATTGATATATTTGTTATGTATGGAAACGAAGATGAAAAAGACACTGCAACATATTTAATTCAAGATTTAAGATTGAATGGATTTAGTGTAGAAACTGATTTAATGAATAAATCATTTAAAAATCAATTTAAATCTGCAGATAGATTTAATGCAAAATATTTGATTATTTTAGATAATGAAGATATAAAACAATATAAAGTTAAAGTAAAAGATAATATGACTAAAGAAGAAGAATTAGTTAATATTAATGATTTAGTAGATTATTTAGATACAAAAATGTAAGGAGAAAAAATTATGGATATAAAAGATATATATAAAGAAAAGGAATTTGGTAAAGTTTATAAAATTTCAGGATGGGTTAGAAATCATAGAAAACAAGCAAAATTTGGATTTATTGATTTAAACGATGGAACATGTTTTGATAGTATACAAGTTGTTTATGATGATAATTTAGATTGTTTTCTTGAGATACAAAAATTAAAATTAGGTTCTGCAATTACAGTAGAAGGTGTTTTAAGAAAGTCACCTGCTAGCGGTCAAGAATTTGAGTTAGAGTTATCTAGCTTTGTTTTAGAAGGAGATTGTAGTGATGATTATCCTTTACAAGCAAAAGGTAGACCTACTCGTGAGTATTTGCGTGAAATATCTTATTTAAGACCTAGAACTAATTTATTTAGAGCTGTATTCAGAATAAGAAGTATTGCAGCTTATGCAATTCATAAATATTTTCAAGAAAATGGATATGTATATTTTCATGCTCCATTAATTACATCAAGTGATTGTGAGGGTGCTGGAGAAATGTTTCAAGTTACAACACTTGATTTAGATAAGGTTGCAAGTACTGGAAAAGTTGATTATAGTAAAGATTTTTTTGGAAAACAAGCATCTTTAACTGTAAGTGGTCAATTACAAGCAGAGACATTTGCGCTTGCTTATAAGAAAACTTATACATTTGGACCAACTTTTAGAGCAGAAAATTCAAATACAAAAACTCATGCTAGTGAATTCTGGATGATTGAACCTGAAATTGCATTTTGTGATTTAGAGGGTGATATGGAAATAATGGAAGGTATGCTTAAATATGTTGTTAAGTATGTACTTGATAATGCTAAAGAAGAAATGGCTTTCTGTGATAAATTTGTTGAAAAAGGATTAATTGATAAATTAACTAAATTAGTAAATTCTAAATTTACTAGAATAACTCATCATGATGTAATAACACTTTTAAAAGAAGCAAAAGTTGACTGGGAATTTGCTCCAGAATATGGTGAAGATATTGCAAAAGAACATGAAAAATATATAACAGAATATTTCGATGGACCTGTATTTATTACAGATTGGCCTAAAGATATAAAAGCGTTTTATATGAAACAAAATGATGATGGAAAAACAGTTGCTGCTGTTGATTTAGAAGTTCCTGGTGCTGGTGAATTAATGGGCGGTTCTGAAAGAGAAGCCGATTATGAAAAATTAGTTCGTCGTATGGATGAATTAGGAATGGATAAAGAAGGAATGGATTGGTATATTAACTTACGTAAATTTGGTGGATGTAAACATTCTGGATTTGGTATGGGATTTGAAAGATTATTAATTTATCTAACAGGTGTAGAAAATATAAGAGATGTTATTCCTTATCCAAGAACTCCAGGTAATTGTGAAAATTAAATAAAAAGTATATATGATTAAAATAAAATTGTATTTAATTAGTCTATATATAAAGAAGGGAAATTATGAAAAAAATATTTAATAATGAAATAAATGAAAATAATATAAATCAAACTGTTGAATTATATGGTTGGGTGCAAAAAGTACGTAATCTAGGTGGATTAATATTTATAGATTTAAGAGATAGAACTGGATTGATACAATTAGTTGTAAATCCTGAAAATAAATATTATGAATTAGCAAGTTCCTTAAAGAATGAATATGTAATTAATGTTTTAGGAAAAGTTGTTGAAAGAATATCAAGCAATGATAAATTGTCTACAGGTAAAATAGAAGTTATTGTTGATGAATTAATTTTAATAAATACTTCTATAGAGACTCCTTTTCAAATAAATGATGTAGTGAATGCTAATGAGGATACTCTTTTAAAATATAGATATTTAGATTTAAGAAGAAATAATTTGTTAAATAATTTTGTTTTGAGACATAAAATAACAATGTCTATCAGAAACTATTTAGATAAATTAAATTTTTTGGAAATAGAAACTCCAATACTTTGTAAAAGTACTCCTGAAGGTGCTAGAGATTATTTGGTACCATCACGTATATTTAATGGAAAATTCTTTGCTCTTCCACAATCTCCTCAAATATATAAACAATTATTGATGGTAGGCGGATTTGAAAGATATTTTCAAATTGCAAAATGCTTTAGAGATGAAGATTTACGTGCAGATAGACAACCGGAATTTACACAAGTCGATGTTGAAATGAGTTTTGTTGATGAAAATGATGTAATGAGTGTATGTGAAAACTTAGTTGTTAATGTATTTAAAGAAACAAAAGGAATAGATATTAAATTACCATTACTTAGAATGAAATATGATGATGCAATTAGAATGTATGGTTCTGATAAACCAGATTTAAGATTTGATATGCGTATTAATGATATAACAGATATATTTAAAAATACTAACGTAGAATTTTTTAATAAAGTAATATCTAATAATGGTGTTATAAACTGTGTAGTAGCTAAAGACTTGGCAAATGTTTATTCTAGACGTGAGATTGATAAATTAACAGAATATGTTAGAACTTATAAAGCTGGTGGACTTGCTTATATTAAATTTAATGATGAAATTACAGGTAGTGTTAAAGGATTAAGTGATGAAGAAATTAATCTTTTAAAAGATGAATTATTGATAAATAAAAATGATATAGTATTTATAGTTTGTGGTAAAGAATCTTTGGTAAAAACAGCATTAGGTGCACTAAGATGTAAGATTGCTAGAGATAACAATATGATAAAAAAAGATGATTATAAACTTTTATGGGTTACAGATTTCCCATCATTTGAATGGAGTGATACAGAAAATAGATTTGTTGCTTGTCATCATCCGTTTACTAGTCCAAAAGATGAAGATGTTGATAAGTTATTAACTGATAAAGCACATTGCTATTCAAAGGCATATGATATTGTAATTAATGGTTATGAAGCTGGTGGTGGAAGTATAAGAATTCATAAGGAAGAAGTTCAAGAAAAAATGTTTGAAGCTTTGGAATTAAGTGAAGATGATATAAAAGAAAAATTTGGTTTCTTTGTTGATGCATTAAAATATGGAACACCTCCACATGGTGGCTTTGCTCTTGGTCTTGATAGACTTACGATGATATTAGCAGGTACAACTAATATAAGAGATGTTATTGCATTTCCTAAAACTACTAGTAGTAATGATTTAATGAGTGAAGCTCCAAATATTGTAAGTGAAAAGCAATTAGAAGAATTAGGAATAAAAGTGAGTGATGGTAATGAGTAAATTTACTAAAGAATTAATTAAAGATTATGCTGATAAATTGTTGATTGGATTAACAGATGTAGAAACTGATACAATTTTAAATGAATTTGAAATAATTGAAGCAAATATGAATTTGATAAATGGTATTGATGGAATTAAAGACGTTGAACCTCAAGATTATCCATTTATTATAGATGTTGAACCAAGAAATGGGTTAGAAATAGAAAATGATGATGTTTCAGATATATTAAAAAATTCAGATAATGTTAGTGATAGAGAAATTGAAGTACCAAAGGTGGTAGGATAATGATAGAAGAATTACATAAAAAATTAATTAATAATGAAATAAGTAGTGAAGATTTAATACAAGAAGCTTTATTAAAATCTCATAAAATACAACATATTTATAATCCATATGTGACAATATGTGATAATGCTAAATCTGGTGAGGTAAATGATAGTATTTTATCTGGTATTCCATATGTCGCTAAAGATAATTTGTCTACTAAAGATATTTTATCTACAGCAAGTAGCAATACATTAAAAGATTATGTTCCATTTTTTGATGCTACAGTTATTAAAAGATTAAAAGATAAGGGTGCCGTTTTGATAGGCAAGAGTGCTATGGATGAACTTGGAATGGGAGGAACTGGTACTACTGCCCATACTGGAATTGTTAGAAATCCATGGGATCATACTCGCATAACTGCTGGTTCAAGTGCAGGAAGTGCTGCATTAGTTGCGAGTGGTGTTGTTCCTTATGCTCTTGGAAGTGATACTGGAGATAGTATTCGTAAACCAGCCGCTTATTGTGGTATTGTTGGATATAAACCAACATACGGAGCAATTAGTAGATTTGGTTTATTTCCTTTTGCTTCAAGTTTGGATCATGTAGGTGTATTAACTCGTAGTGTACGTGATGCAGCAATTGTAGTAGATAATGTTGCTGGAATTGATCCAAACGATATGACTAGTATAGATTTAAAACCAAATTTAACAAAAAATTTAGATAATGATATAGTAGGTAAAAAAATATTTTATATTAAAAATTTATTGGATAGTTTAAATGATTCAGAAGAAACAAATAAAATATTAGATGAATTTAAAAACACAATAAAACATTTAGAAAATTTAGGATGCGTTGTTAGCGGTATTGATATAGATATGAAATTACTTCAAGCTATATTTCCAACATATGTTTGTTTAAGCTGTGCTGAAGCAACTAGTAATGATTCTAATTTGACTGGTATAATATTTGGACCAAAAGGAGATGGTGATAATTATATTGATATGATTAAAAATCATAGAACTAAAGGATTTACATCACTTATTAAGCGTAGATTTGTAATTGGTTCATATGTTTTACAAAAAGAAAATCAAGAAAAATATTTCTTAAATGCAAAAAGAGTCAGAAGATTGATTACTAACAAGATGAATGAATTATTTTCAGAGTTTGATGCGATGATTATGCCAGCAAGTGGAAAAATTGCGCCAAAATTTGAAAATGTTAATGAAGAAATAAGTGGAAATGAACAAATTTTAGAGAATTTAATGGCTATAGGAAACTTTGGAGGTTATCCAAGTATTACTATTCCAAATGGCATAGTATCAGAAATGCCTATTGGAGTAAATATTACTGGAAATATTATGAAAGATAAAGACGTACTTAATATTGCATATAAATTAGAATCTACTTATGACTTTAAAGGTCAAATAGCAAAGGAAGTGAAATAATGGAATTAATACCTGTTATAGGACTTGAAATGCATGCTGAAATGAATTCAACTACAAAGGCATTTTCTAAAGCAGAAAATACATTTAATGATATTTCAAATTTACATGTTAATAAGGTTGATGTTGCACTTCCTGGTATTTTACCTGTTTCTAATAAAGAATGTATGGAACGTGCAATAGAAATGGCTTTAATATTAAAATGTGATATACCAGATTATTTTATGTTTGATAGAAAAAACTATTATTATCCTGATTTACCAAAGGGATATCAAATAACTCAATTCCATAAACCTATAGGAACTAATGGTAAACTTGCTATTATGGTGGATGAAATAGAGATGGATATAGATATATTGGATATTCATTTAGAAGAAGATTCTGCATCTTTAGATCATTATTCATACTTTTCTTTAATAGATTATAACAGAGCAGGAGTACCTTTATTAGAAACTGTTACAGCACCTTGTATGCATTCTTCTCGTGAGGCAGTTGCATTTTTAGATACTATGAAAAATATATTTAGATATACTGGAATAAGCGATGCTGATGTTAAAAGAGGACAAATAAGATGTGATGTAAACGTTTCTATGATGGAAAAGGGAAGTACTGAATTCGGAACTAAAGTAGAAGTTAAAAATGTAAATAATATAGGTAATGTAGAAAAAACTATAGAATATGAAATAAAAAGACAAACTGAATTAATTATGGCTGGTAAAAAAGATGAAATAGTACAAGAAACAAGAAGATTTGATGAATCAACTGAAACTACTATAAGTATGCGTAGTAAAGCAGACGCAATAGACTATAAATACTTTATAGAACCAAATATACCACCATATAAAATAACAGATGAATTAATAAATGAAATTAAAACTCGTATACCAATTTTACCTAATGAAAAGAAATTAAAGTATATAAGTGAATTAGGTTTATCAAATACTGATGCAACAATAATTATAAAAGATAAAGATATTAGTGATTATTTTGATAAATTAATAAGTTTAAATTGTGATATAAAATTATCTACTAATTGGGTAATAAATAATCTAACTGATTATTTGAATAATAGTGATGAATCTATTAAAGATATTTATTTAACACCAGAGAGATTATCTTTTATAATAAATTCTATAAAGAATAATAAAATTAATTCTAAACAAGCAAAAGAATTATTTAATAAATCTTTAGAATTAAAACGTGAACCTAAAGAATTAATCAATGAATTAGGTATGGAACAAATAAATGATAAGAGTGAAATAGAAAATATTATAAAAAATATACTTGATAATAATACTAAACAAATTGAACTATTTAAGAATGGTAAAACTAATATGTTTGATTTCTTTGTAGGTCAAGTCATGAAGGAAACTAGAGGAAAAGCAAATCCTGTATTAGTTAAAGAAATACTTACTAAAGAATTAGAAAATAGATAATAAAAAATACAAAGATTTTAATTTACTTTGTATTTTTTAATTGTAAATATTTATCAAAAAATTTACTTATTCCATCATTATCATTAGTATCAGTAATATAATCTGCAATATTTTTTAAATCTTGTATAGCATTCCCCATCGCTACACTAATTCCAACACTATTAAACATATCTACGTCATTAATACTGTCTCCAAAACATAAACTATTCTTTTTATTTATATTAAGAATTTTTAATGTATCATTTATAGCATCACCTTTATTAACATTACTATTAACTATATCAAAAAAATAATATCCATTTTCAATTTCATTTAAATAATCAAATGATTTATTAATTACTTTTAAATTTGTTTTGTTATTTATATATAATTCTAATTCTTTCATTATACTAATATCATCATTACTAATTATTAACTGTACCTTATCTTCTTTAATATCACTTAATTTGTTAATAATAACTTTATCTTCCTTATTTCTTACAAATTTATTAGAATATTTATTATTAACAGTATTAATTATAAATCCTGTTTTAGTATCATTAGAGTAATTCCATAAATATTCTAAATCTTTATTATATAACGTGTGTGAAATAATAATCTTATTTAATTCATTATCATATATTAATGCTCCATTATTCGAAATGCTATATCTAGATATATTAATTTGTTTTAAATATTTGTTAACGAAACCATTTGCTCTACCAGTACATAGAACTATAAAAATATTTCTTTCTATTAATTTATTTAAAGTATTAATAGTATTTTCACTAATAACTTTATTAGAATTAGTTAATGTTCCATCTATATCGAAAAAGACTATTTTTATATTTAGTTTATTCAATTTTATCACCTAAATAATTATATCAAATATAAATTTATTTGACAAAAATAAAATAACTATTATAATAGTGATACATAGGTGGTTATATGATAAATATATGTGATTTAAAAAAAGTTTTAGAAGAAAAGATAAATGAATCAAAACAAGTTATTTTAACAGGACATATTGGTGCTGATTTTGATTCAATATCATCTTGTATTGCTATGAGTGAAATTGCCAAAAAATTTAAGACTGATGTATATATTTTGTATAATGATCAAGATGTTAAGGTAGAGCCTGGAGTTAAAGGAATGATAGATAGTACAAATTCTACCATAAATTATATTAATAATGATGAATATAAAAAGATTAAAACTACAAAGGATTTATTAATTACACTTGATGTTAGCAATAAAGACATCCTTCCTTGTAAAGATTATTTAAATTGTTTTAAAAATATAATAGTAATAGATCATCATACTGAAAATAAAAATCCTATTGATACTCCATATAGTTATATTATGAAAGATGTATCTAGTACTGCAGAAGTTATGACAAATTTATTAATTAACTACAAAATAAATTTTACTAAAAATATAGCAAATTATTTGCTTGCTGGAATATATTTAGATACAGATAAATATACAAAAAATTGTAATAGTAAAACTATGAGTACTGTTTCAAAACTTCTTGATAGAGGTGCAGATATCGTTAAAGTAAATGAATTTTTTGAAACAGATTTTGAAAGTGATAGAAGAGTACAAGATTTAGTTAGTAAAGCAAATTTTATAACATACAGTATTGCAATATGTATAGCAGATGATGATGTTTTATATACAAAAGAAGAACTTGCTAAAGTTGCAGATTATCTCTTGAGGTTTAAAACTGACGCTGCATTTGCAGCTGGATTTATTGATGATGAATTAATATCTATTAGTGCAAGAAGTAAAGGAAAAGTTGATGTTAGTAAAATAATGAATATATTAAATGGTGGCGGTAATATGTATAGTGCTGCTACAAAAATAAAAAGTAATGAATTAAATGAAGAAGGAAAAAAATTAGAACTTTTAACTAAACCAAATTTTTATATAGAAGGAAATTAAATATAATAAATATTTATCTTTAAATTAGATGAATATTTTTTTAAAATTTTATAAAATTATGTTGCATAAAATGATTTTAATATGTTATTATTAATTTGCTTAGTTTTAAAAGACATTTTATGGAGGTAAAATGAGTATATCTAAAAATGATCTTTTGCTTGAAAACAAAAAACTTGAAAGTACTATAGATGTTGTTAGGGAACAAATATCTATTCTCAGTACAGATCTTTATGATAAAGAAACTAAATTAAGAGAGTTTCAAAAGATGATGTGGGATAATAAAGCAGAACTTGATCCTGCTGAAATGAAAACATTAAGAACTAGTAATGATTTAGAAGTGTTTTTTCTAGAACAGAAAGCAAAAAAATTTAAAAAATTATATTCTATTCAAAATAAGCCTTATTTTGCTAGGATAGATTTTAAGACTGGTAGTAATTTAGATGAAATATATATTGGAATTACTAATGTTGAAAAAAATTTAAACTATTATGTGTATGATTGGCGTAGTCCAATATGTTCTATGTTTTATGATTGTGGTGTAGGGAGTGCTAGCTACGACTCGCCAGATGGGAAAATAGAGGGTGAAATAACATTAAAAAGACAATATCAGATAAATAATGGTAAGTTAGATAATGTATTTGATACAACTATTAATATTGATGATGATGTGCTTCAAAGTGTATTAAAAGAAAATTCTAGCGATCATATGAAAAATATTGTTAATACTATACAACAAGAACAGAATGTAGTTATTAGAGATGATAAAACAAATAATTTAATAGTACAAGGAATAGCAGGTAGTGGTAAAACTAGTGTTGCTCTTCATAGAATAGCTTATTTGTTATATAAGTTAGAATATTTAAATAGTAATAATATACTTATATTTTCACCAAATAATATATTTAAAGAATATATTGGTAATGTACTTCCAGAACTTGGAGAAGATAATACTTTAATTACAACATTTCATGAATTTGCATCAACATATATAAAAGAATATTATAGAGTTGAACCATACAGTGAATTTTTAGCAAGATATTATAAAAATGAATATCAGAATAATGATTTAATAAAATATAAACTTAGTGATGAAATAGTATCTGTATTAGAAAATTATGCCAAAACAATTACTAATTTAACAAGATTTATAAATGATATAACTTATAAAGAACAAATAATAGATAAAGAAGAATTAAATGATTTATTACATCATAGATATGATAAATTTAATTTATTTGATAGATTTGATTATATAGCTGAAAAGATAAATAACAGATATTATAATGGCAAAAAACAAGATAAAGTAAGAATAAAATCATTATTGTTAAAGAATATAAATACAACTATTAATATGAAAGATATATATAAAAGTTTTTTTGATAGTCAAGAATTTTTAAATAATTATAAAGGATATTTTAATAGAAGTGAAAATATAAAAAATTTAAATAAAAAAGTATTAAATTATGAAGATTCAACTTTATTTATATATCTTAAATTTTTGTTTTCAAATATACCTTATAGAGTTAGTACTAAGTTAGTTGTAATTGATGAGGCACAAGATTATACATTATTACAATATAAAATAATTAAATTGTTATTTAGAAATACTGATTTTACTATATTAGGTGATGTTAATCAAACTATTAATCCTTTTTATAAATATGATAATTTAAATACATTAGAAGATGTTTTTGATGGAGAGAGCAAATATGTAGAATTGAATAAGACATATAGATCAAGTCCAGAGATTATAGAATATTCTAATAAAATATTAGGTTTAAAACATTTTAGTGCGGTTAGAAGAAATAATAATATACCTGTTAAAATATATGATAAAGTAGATTATAAGTTATTAATAGATAAAATTAATGATTTAAAGAGTAAATATAATAGTGTAGCACTAATTACAAAAAGTATAGAAGAAGCACAAATTATATATGATAATATTAAAAGTACCATAAGTGATATTAATATAGTTGATACTGATAAATTTAATAAAAATTTCTTAATTATACCAGCTTATGCATCTAAAGGATTAGAATTTGATTCTGTAATAATAATAAATAATTTTGATAAAGATAAGTATTTGTACTATGTTGCTACAACACGTAGTCAACATGAACTTATTATATTTAATAATAATTAATTTTTTAAAGGACATTAATTTGTTCTTTTTATTTTGTATATAATTTAATTGATTAATGTTTAAATGTAATATATAATTACAATAGAGGTGTCTAGTAAAAATGAAAAGAGTGTTGTTGGTTATAGTAGGAATTATTATATTTATATGTTCTTCAAAAATTGTATATGCTGATGGAATAAATAATTATTATATAGATGCAACGATTTTAAATAATGGTAATTTAGAAGTACAAGAATATTTTGAATTAGATGGTTATTATAATGGAATGGAAAGAATATTAAAATATAAAAATTTAAGTTCTATAGAATTTAATAAAGATGATACTTTATATGGTGGAAGTACTATTCATAATGGAAATGATATAAAGATAGAAGAAATAAGAGCAGTTAATGTAAATAGTAATTTTAATTTTAATGATTTTGATGGTGATGTTTTTAAGAAAGTGGAGTATGCTTCAGTTGGCAACTATGGTGTTTATACTTTGAAAGAAATTGAGGGTGGTGTATCAACAAGAATATTTTTACCTAGCAAAAAGAAAAAAGCTTTTTATATAAAATATATACTTAATGATATGGCTGTTTTGCATGATGATGTAGGAGAACTAGGATGGAGTATATTTAATACATCTTTGAATGAAAGTATTAATAATCTTATAGTTTATATAAATATTCCAAATAATAAAGATATAGTAAAAGTATGGGCACATGGTCCAGAAAATGGTAAAAGTAATATAATATCTAATGAAAAAGTTGAAGCTACTATAGATAATTTGAGTTCAAACACTGCAATAGATATCAGAGTGGTATTTGATAAGGATGTAATTAATAATTCTACAAAGACAACGAATACAGTTGCATTAGATAAAATAATAAATTATGAAACTGAATTAGCAAATATTTCAAACAAAAAAAGAGAAGATAATATAGAAAATAGTTTTCGTATTTTAGATACAAATCCTACAATGGTTAATTATAATTATGTATTATATTCTATAAATGAATATAATAATGATGAAAAAACAGATTTTTATTTAAATAGATTATATAAGTATAAGTATAAAGTAGATGAGTCTGAATATAATCATTTTAAATATCTAACTTTTGTTATAGGAAATTATGATTCGTATGTTAATACAAAATATAGTGCTGATAATGTATTTAATATAGAGTTAAAAAATAAAATTATAGAAGAAAGAAAACAATTAAAAAATAAATTAATAAAACAAGAATTAGTAGGTGAATTTAAATCTATTTTAATAGCAATATCAACAGTAGTATTAGTTTATTTAATTGTTTCTATGCCTAGATTAATTAGTAAAAAGATAAAAAAAGTAGATCCAATTTATGTACGTGATTTGCCTAATGATATTAGTGTTATTTCAGCTGGAATATTAATAGATAAAAAGATATCAAAAGATGAAATATCTGCTGCTATATTAGATTTAGTAAGAAAGAAAATAGTAATTTTGGATAATAGTGATAAAAAGAATCCAATATTAATAATAAACAAAGATAATTACCAGACTGCTACTGATAAAGATAGATATTTAGTTAATATGATATTTGAACATAATAATTCTATTTCTTTAAAGAAAAATAAAAAAATAAGTAGAGAAAGATTTAAATGTTGGAAAAATTTATTTATAAGAGAACTAAAAGATAAGGGATATATAATAGAAACAAAAGAACCTACTATGAATATTAATATAGGAGCAATGATATTTTCGATAATAAGTTTTATGACACCATTATATTTTTTTGGAATATTCTTTTTATTGGTTTATTCTATTCAGAGATATAAACAATATACAATATTAGTTATATTTCAAATAATTAATTATGTTTTATTAAGAAACGTGTTGTTAAATAATCATTTTATTTATTTTTCACTTATTATTAATATAATGTCCATAGTAATAATATTTCTTTATTTAAGAAAAATTGTTTTTAATCTTAATGTTAAATTAACTAATTTAGGGTTAGAAAAGAAAAATGAGTTGTATGCTTTGAGAAATTATTTGAATGATTTTTCTAGATTATATGAAAAAGATATACCTGAAGTATCGCTTTGGGAAGAATATTTGGTATATGCAACTGTTTTTGGAATAGGAGATAAGGTACTTAATAGTATGAAATTGAAAAATATGAATAATAATTTATTAGAAAATGTTTCTTTTATTAATAATTATAATGATTATGTTGGATTTTTTTCAAATGTTTCAAATAATATAACATATGTTAGTGTACCAGAAATGAATTTTGTAATGCCAGAATCATCTGGCGGTTCTTCATCAGATTGGGGAAGTTCTAGTTCTGGATCTGGTAGTGGCGGAGGATTCTCCGGTGGCTCATCTAGTGGGGGTTCATTTGGCGGAGGAGGCGGAGGAGGACGTTTTTAAACCTCACGTTTCGACAAAATAAATAATAAGTTTTTGATATAGTTATTTAGGTGATTATATTGAAAACTTTTTATATATTTAAAATTAATGATAATTATAGTTTGGAGGGAGTTAATAATCCTAGTAATTTATATACATTATTTAAAAGTATATATGAATATAAGAAAAGTGATGTATTAGTTGCGTTTAATTTATTTGATGAAATGTGTTTACCAATAAATATTGAGTTTTTTAATAAATATATTTATGATAAATTAAAAAATGATGATTTATATACCAAATTTAAAAATACACATATGTATCATAATTATTTTAGTGGAGAAGAGAGCAAAATGATTATATATAAAAGTCATATTAGAATAAAAAGTAATGAAGTTAATAATGTGTTTTTATATAATTTAAGAGATTTAACTGAATTATTTGTATGTGATTTTATTGGTAATAATTATTCTTTTTTTAGTAAAAAAGATGGTGATAATAGAAAGTGTAAACTAAAATAAATTTCTTGTAAAAATATATGATATTTAGTATAATTTAGATAAGGAGGGATATTATGCTACAAGATATATTATTAGTACTTGTTGGATTAATAATCGGTGGATTAACAGGCTTTTTTATAGCAAAGAATTATATGCAAAAATATTTTAAAAAGAATCCGCCTATAAATGAAAAAATGATTGAAACTTTAATGAGTGGTATGGGTAGAAAACCAAGTCAAAAACAAGTAAAACAACTAATGCAACAAATGAATAAGATGATGTAATGAAAATAGATTTAAATTATTTAAATAGATTTGGAAAAATAGAAATTGACAGTGATTTTAATATTGATGAATCTTTTTATAGTGATACAGATATTAGAAAATTAGAAAATTTACATGTTAGTGGTATTGTATCTGTGGATTATGATGATTATGTTAATTTTGAATTAAAAATTACTGGTAGAATGATTTTACCTTGTGCTATAACTTTGGTAGATGTTCCATATGATTTTGATACAAATATAGAAGAAAATATAGGTAAATTTGAAGAAATTTATAAAAATAACAAAAATACTCTTGAAATATCAGAGATTTTATGGGAGAATATTGTATTGGAAATTCCCATTCGTGTTGTGTCTAAAGATATAAAACCTTCCAACACATCTGGGGATGGATGGGAATTAATAAGCGAATAATAAGGAAGGAGTGATATTATGGCAGTTCCATTTAGAAGAACAAGTAAAACTAAAAAGAGAATGCGTCGTACTCATTTAAAAAAAGAATTACCAGGAATGACTACTTGTACAAAATGTGGTGCAGTTATTAAACCTCATAGAGCATGTACTGAATGTGGTAATTATAAAGGAAAAGAAGTTATTGAAATAAAAAAAGAAAATGAAGAATAAAACTCTTGCAAGAATAAATTATATTTGTTATAATTAATTTGTTCTTACAAATGGCGAGGTAATTCAGCTGGCTAGAATGATCGGTTCATACCCGATATGTCGGGGGTTCGAGTCCCTCCCTCGCTAC
>CAKONF010000026.1 GCA_934097015.1 uncultured Bacilli bacterium
CATATTCTTCCTCCAATTTTATTATAACAAAAAAATGTAGACCGTTTTTTTGTGTCTACATTTATCTTACAAGTTCATTTCATTGTAGTACCTTATCTTATTTAAATTATTTTTATATTCATTTATTATTAAATGTGATGTAGTTAGTAGCATACTTGATATACTTACTGCATTTTTTAATGCATTAATAAGCACATCTTTTGGATCAATCACTAAAGTATTATCTATATTTTCATAATTTGATTTATTTATATTATATAATTTATTAAAATCACTATTTTTAATATTATCATAGATTTCTTTATCGTCTAAACCAGAATTAATTAATATTTGTTTAAACGGTAAATATAATACATTATAAAATAATTTATCCATTTCATTTTCTATCTTTATTTTATCTCTTAATTTAAGTAGAGCAATTCCAGCACCTGGTAATATACCTTTTGTAGATACATCAATTGCATGTAATGCATCAATATATCTCATTTTTAATTCTCTTCTTTCTGTTATTGTATTAGCACCTACCAAAATATTTGCAATAGTATTAGATAACATTGATATACGTACTTCGTTAAAATTTTTATTAATATCATGATCATCTATTTTAATTTCATTAATTAGATTTTCTACTTCATTATTATAATCAAAAGATAATATTACTTCTTCATTATTAATAACAATATTATTAACGTATCCTAAATCATTTAAAGTTATATAATTATTTTTAATAATTTTACTATTTGTAATAACACTTATATCTTTTAATATTTCATGTGCTTTATATCCATAAGATGGAGTTTTTAAAAGACATATTTTTATTTCATTAGATAAATATAATGATACTAAATCATTAACTACATCTTCATTATAATCATCACTTATTATAACTAAACTATTATCACTTTTTATAACTTCATTCAATACACTAGCAATACTTTCTATACTATCTAACTTATTATTTATAATTAAAATATTTGGTTTATTATATTCAATACTTTGTTGTTCGTTTAAGAAATAATTGGATGCCAATACAGTTTCAAACCTATATCCATTCAAATACTCAGTACAAGATTTATTAGAATCTACTTCTTTAATATTTATTGCATTAATATTTTTTGTTTTTAAATAAGCATCATATATATTTTTTGCAATATCATCATCGTTGCTACTAGTTAGTGCAACATTAAACAATTCTTTATCAGTAGGAATACATGATATATTTTCTAACTCACTAATTAACTTATCCAAATAATTATTTAATTTTTTCTTTAATATTATAGAATTATATCCTTCATTAATTAACTTCAAACCCTCATTAAATATTCCTTCTAATAATACTAGGGTAGTTGTAGTACCATCACCAACTATATCATTTGTTTTTATACTTGCTTCTTTAGCAAGAGTTAATATAGTATTAACAACTTCATCTTCACTTTCTATATTTTCTGCAATTGTCACACCATCATTTGTTATAAAAGGACTAAAACTAGAATGGTCTATTATTACATTATTTCCTTTAGGACCAAGCGTTATTTTAACACTACCACATAATAAATTAATTGCATCACACATCTTTTCATATAATTCATTTCCAAATATTACCTTTTTCATACTTCATCACTCATTTCTATTATATATTTCCAATATTTTTTAGGCATAAAATTCATTCTACATCTATCATTTTTTCTTTCTTTAATACCAATAGTTTTATAAAATGTAGTCCATAAATTTTCTATATCTAGTTCATTATCACTATATTTTAATTCATCAATCTTTATATTCTCTTTATTAGTTATTATAACGTCTTTCTTATCATAAATACTTATTAAATTACGTTTATTATCTACTATTACAAAACATTCATTTTTAAGTCTTTTCTTAAAATGATTAGTAAGTAATCCAATACAATTATTAGTAGGTTCTATCTCAGCATATAATACTTTATTATTTAATTCCCTAAATCTAACAAAACCTTTTAATTTATGAGTTTCATATCCAACGTATTTATTTATTTTAAGAGCTTCATTAACACATTTTAAATTTTTCATATACATAGTATTCTCTTTATATTTTAAACAATTTAAGTAGTAGTAAAATATTATTAGTTCTTTATTATTTTCGTTAGACAAAAATACTTTATATATTATATTGAAATTATTAATACCAATACTTTTAATACAACAATTAATTATATTTTTATTATCACTCAAATCTAACTTTATTATATTATCAAATAAAGTAGGATTATACATTTCATCTTTAATATTATATGGTTTTATATTATGTTCTATAAGAATATTAATTAGTTTTAAAAGTTCATAAAAATTATTATAAATATATATATTATTCATTAAATAAACTTAACTGAGTAATACTAGGTTTAATTATTTCTTTATCTTCTAAAACTAAATTAGATTCTATAAATTCTTTTTTAAATAAATCTTTATTTATAAAATATTTACCATTACATGTAATAAAGTATTTTGCTCTTTTCATAACAACTCCCATATTTTTTAGATCTTTAAATTCTATTTTAAAGTGTCTTCTAGATGATATAATCCTTTTAGCAGACTTAACTCCAATTCCAGGTATTTTGAGTAAATCATAATATGATGCTTCATTAATTTCTTTAGGAAACAAGTCTAAGTGACTCAAAGCCCAACTTGCTTTAGGATCTACTAATATATTAAAGTTTTTATGTTCATTATCTAAAAGTGTATCAGTAGTAAATCCATAAAATCTTAATAACCAATCTGCTTGATATAATCTATGTTCTCTTTTAAGAGGAGGTAGTGATAAAGTAGGAAGTAATTTATCTTTGTTTACAGGGATATATGCAGAATAAAATACTCTTTTTAAGTTATGACTTTTATATAAATTTTCAGACCTAGTCATTATTTCATAATCACTTTCATTTGTTGCACCTATTATCATTTGAGTACTTTGTCCCGCAGGAACAAATTTTCTACTTTTATTTGATTTTATAAGATTCATAATATTTTCTATTTTATCTCCATTTTTATTAGGTGCTAAAAGTTTTAAAGAGTTGTTGCTAGGAAGTTCTATATTAGAACTCATTCTATCTACCAATAATCCCAATTTTTTTATTAAATAATCACTAGCACCAGGTATTGCTTTAGCATGAATATATCCAGAAAAGTGATATTTACTTCTAAGCATACTTATTGTTTTAATTAATAATTCCATAGTATAATCAGGGCTTTTTATTATTCCACTTGATAAAAATAATCCTTCTATATAATTTCTTCTATAAAAATTAATTGTTATACTACATATTTCTTCTGGAGTAAATGTAGCTCTTTTAACATTATTAGATTTTCTATTAATACAATACTTACAATCAAATATACATGAATTTGACATCAATATTTTTAACAAAGAAATACATCTTCCATCACTAGAAAATGAATGACATATACCCCCGATATTTGCATTTCCAATACCATTATCATTTTTTCTACTACTTCCACTAGAAGAACAAGAAGCATCATATTTAGCACTGTCTGCAAGTATAGTTAACTTTTCTTTTATATCCATATCACATCACCAAATATATTATATAACAAATATTTGTTTGTGTAAACAATTGTTTGTATAAAATTTTGTTTTTACGGATTAATCAAAATGTTTTAATATATATTTCAAAGGAGTTAGAATATGAATTTAGATTTAAAAATAATAAAAAAATCCTCAAACGAAAAAATTTTATTGCTAGATTAGAAAGAAGTAAAGATGAAATTATACAAAATATTTACAGGAAAAGGGAAATATTTAAAAAATAAATATACTTTTTAATAATATTCATGTTATACTTATAGAGTATCAGAAAATAGAGGGATGACATGACAAATAAAAAATGTATATTTGTATTATTAATAATACTTGCATTTATTTTAAGAATAGATGTATATTCAACAAATAAAAAAAATAATAATGAAACTAATAAAAATAAAATAACAGAAAAAGACCAATCTTTAAAATATAGTACATATAATTTTAAAGGTTAGTCTTTTTTTAATTACCAAATTGTCAATGCTATTTTTGTCAATTATATTGTTTATAAAAATATTATTTAATATAATTTTAATTATAGAAAAGGAGAATATTATGAGAAAAAATAAAATATTTGGGTTTATATTAGTTTTAATATCATTTTTATTTATTACTAATGTAAAAGCAGAAAATGGAAATGAAGTAAAACTAAATTTTAAAAAAGGAATTATTCATGATGGATACGTAGAATATGAAAATATTGGTAAACTGCAATTATTTAAAGGTGATGTTTTAGTTTCTAACATTGAAAATAATATGACTATTGATTTAAATGAAGCAGAATACAAGTTTGTAATTGAAGAAATTCCAGCTGAAGCTGAGGGTGCTACAAAACCTGGAATAGTACGATTAAGAATTAATAATTGGTATTATCCTATTACAAAATCAATTTTAGAAGAAAATAAATTTACATTTAAGTTAGAATCAAGTAAATTTAGTGGGACATTAGATGTTAAATTTGAAAGAACATCTTTGGCTATTAACACAAAAGTTGAAAATGTTTATAAAGATATAACATCAAATGGTGTAATTGATTTTACTAATAGTAAAGATTATATAATTGATTTTACTAAAGATGATGAATTAACAAAAGGATTAAAATCTTTCGTAAATTTAGATAAAACATTATATTATACAAGATGCAATGATGGTTTAGTGGTAACAGACAATGAAAGTGAAGCTGTTATAAAGATAGTAGGAAATAAATCAGAAAATAAAGCAACGTTAACTGTAGTAAATGTTGGAGATAAAAAAAGTGAAAATTTTAAAGGATTTCATATGCAATATACAGGTTCTGCATTGGATTTTGATGGCATGGATAATGGCATTATAAATGAAACAAGATTTGATTATTATACTAGATGTACTTATGAATTTACATTTAAATATGCAAATGAAGAAAAAGAAATACCAAAAGAAATAACATATAAATTTTTAGAAGGTGAAAATCAAAAATATATAATTAATGAGAGTACTAATGCTAGATTTAGAATTGATGCAGATTATAGCTTATTTCAAAATGGTGGTGAAGTATATATTGATGATATATTAGTAGATACAAATAACTATACTTCTGAAAGTGGTAGTACGATAATCACTTTTAAAAAAGATTATGTTAACAAATTAAATGTAGGTGAACATAAATTAAAAGTATTATTTAATAATGGTGGGGTTGCAGAAAGTAAATTCACTATTAGCGAAGAAAAGAACGAAGTAAAAGAAACTATTAAAAATCCTCAAACAGTAGATAGTATAACAACATATATTATTCTATCTATAATATCCATGGTAGGAATTGTAATAACTATAATT
Source organism: uncultured Bacilli bacterium (assembly GCA_934097015.1). Taxonomy (GTDB): domain Bacteria; phylum Bacillota_I; class Bacilli_A; order RF39; family UBA660; genus UMGS1124. Next base: position 5,386 of record CAKONF010000026.1, read on the forward strand.
ATTAATAATAAAAAAAGAAAAGAAAGTTAGGAGAAAAAAATATGAAGAAAAGTAAAATAATTATTGGTGCTGTATTAATGTTTTTATTCACAATGTGTATTTCACCATTAACAACATTTGCAGAAGATTTAGATTTGAACACAGCGAATATAGATATTGAGGGTGTAAAATTTAATTATAATCCAGGGGATAAGCCAGAAGCAAAAGCTTATAAATGTGATCCATGGGATGAATTATACGATATAGAGTATGAATATTGGGAAGAGATGGAAACTAATGAAAAAGGTGAAGCTATCCCAGTAAAGTATTGGTATTCTGATGAAAATAAAAATAATGCACTTTCATCAGATAAAAAAATAATTACCTTTGAAGAAGGAAAAACTTATATGTATAGTATTTCACTTAAAGCAAGAGATGGTAATACATTTGGAAATAATATTTCAGTAAGAGTAAATAGTACAAAAATAAATAGTATCAATGTATTTAATTCTGGAACAAGACTTTTTATAACTGCTGTAAAAACTATAAAGCCTACAAAACCAGTTCAATTAAAGCATATTGATGTTATAGAATTAAATAATGCAACAATCAGTTTTAATGTAAACGATAAGCCCGTATTTACAGGAAAAACACCTGATAAATCACCATACATATATCAGTTTGAAGGTTGGGAAACTAAAGATGGTGTTGGTATAACATCTGCTGAATTCTTTAATCAAGGTTACGAAAAACTTATTACTAATTTTGAAAGTGGAAAAGATTATCAATATATTTTATATTTTAAAGCTGGAGAAGGATATACTTTTACAAGAAATACTAAATTAAAAATAAATGGTAAATATTATAATTACAGAGTATCTGATTGGGATACAGAAACAAATTTAGATGAATTTCAAACAACATGGAGAATGTACCCAGATTTAACAATAACTCCTACATCTATAAAACAACCTACTAAAGACACTGTAAAAGAAATTAAAAGTTCTAGTTCAATAAAAAGTAGTATTACGTTTGAAAAAGAAGTAAGTAAAAACTATGCTTTAAATATTAAGCAAGTTGAAGTAAGCAAGAATTTATCTGATAAAAATGTTAAGTATTTAGTAGATATAAATATATTAGAAAATGGTCAAGTAATTAAAATTAGTGATACAAAAATGAAAATAAAAATTGCTTTACCAGAAGACTTAAAAGGATACAAAGAATATGAAATAGTTTACATTTTAAATGATGAAATAAAAGAAACTATACCAGCAACTATTGAAGATGGGAATATAGTTTTTGAAACATCACATTTAAGTCAATATGGAATAGTTTCAAAAGAATTAACATCTAATACAAATATAGAAAATCCAAAAACTGTTGATAATATAATATACTATTTTATAATTTGTATTGTATCTTTAACATCATTAATTGTTTTAAAAAAGAAATTTAATTAAATATAAAAATTATATAAAATAAAGACTTTATATTTCTTCTCTCGGCCTAGAATTTTTGCTTGAAGGACACTAATAGAAGTAAAATAAAGTTTTTTTGTATGAAAAAATGATAAATTATTTTATAGTTCTAAGATATAATTAACACTTTAAAACATAGTAAATAACTATATTATCAAATACACAAATAACGAATGGAGATGGAACAAAAGAAAATCCTTAAACAGTTAAATTAAGTTAGATATAAAATAGGTTTTTAGAACTAGTTTTTTTCATATATTTAAATGTAGGAGGTGACTATGAACGAATTAACTAATATAGCAACCGCTGTTGGTAATTATAATAGCATTTCTACATCAATAACATCAAATACATCTATCGTTAATATGATAAGCGGTTTAACAATCACAAAAGAAGCTGATAAACAAAATTGGGCTAGTGGAGCGTTAACATATACAATAAAAATTGCTAACTTAACTGATACTCCATACTTAAATCCAATAATAACAGATGTAATTGATACTACCAAAGTTGATTTTATAAATGGAAGTGTAATGTTAAATGATGTAGTTCTAGAAGAAGATAAATATACATTTAATAATAATACGCTTACAATTAATTTAGAACAAGTTAACACACAAACAACTGATACTATTACGTTTCGCGTTAACAAAAAAGCGTAATGATTTCTTTATATTAAAAAATCAAGCAAGTGTGCGTTGTAATAATATAGTAGTTTATAGCAACATAACTACAGTTGTTAGTCCTATAAATAAATATCATAGAAGTACATATTGTGATACACCATATTGGAGATTATAATCACTTACTGTGATTTTTTCTTTATGTCATAAAAAATATATAACATAAAATAAAGTAAGAGGTGTATTATGACTATAATTGATGAAAATACTGTTGTTGTTAACACAAGTGCAGAATTAAAAAATATTCTCGAAAATAATAATACATATAATTATATATATTTTGGAAGTAATATAACTTTAACTAGTGGTATTATTATATCAAGTACTAAAACCAACATTACTATAGATGGTACTTATGAAAACATAACCTATGAATTTACAGACTTGAAAAGTACTGGTGCAGCAGATACTATAAGAGTAAATTCTGTTATAAATAAAATTACAGTTAAAAATATGAAAATAACTGGTTATAACTATTACGGAGTAATATATGTTCCTGAGGAAGCAAAATATAAAGATGTAATTACTGAATATAACAACATAAGCTATTTAGGACCACAAATATCATTTCATCCATATGGATTAACTAGATTTATTGATGTTAATATAGAAATACAAGATAACTATGCTGTTGGAAATGAAGTAGCTGAATGTAATAAAATTGAAATAGGTGGAACATCAACTATAACACATAAATCAACAGGAAATTCCTCATTTTGGTTTAGAAATAGTAATCCTTATTTAAAAATATTACCTAACTCAACAGTACATTTTACTTCTGTAAATAGAGAATTATATTATGGAATAACTAATTTAGAATTTGATATAGGACATAGTTCTTCATTCTACATAACAACTAAAAATGGTATGGGTTATGGGACATTTGGTACAGGAATAACTACATTAGAAGAAAATGCACTACTAAATATAAAACAAACTAGTAGAAATGGTAGTTATCCTACTTGGTATAGTTATGGTAGTATTACATTGAATAATGGTTCTATATTGGAAATAATAAATGATTATACTAGTATAACATCAAGCAATTATAATATATATTTTAATGGTTCTAATACAGGATTTTATTTAAACAATCCCGAAAAAGTAATATTATATAATAAAGTTGCTAATGTTTTATATACAAATAATACAGTACCATTTAACTTTAATTTTAATAGAATAAATTTATTTGATAGTGCTATAGATATTAATAGTGATATAACAAAAGATACATTACCAACATCTTGGTATAAAAGTACATCATCTAATATAACAGGTACATTTACTAATTCTAAAACAACAATAACATCTAATAATTATACAGAAAGTGAATTAACTACTTTACCTAGTTTAGATAAATTTATTATAAATAATAAAAAAATAATCTCTATTGGAGACTTTATATTACATGTTGATGCATTAACAGATACAGATACAATAGTAAAAGGTAGTACTAATATAAATTCTTCAATTTTAATAGAATATGAAAATGAAAGTACAGTTGTTAAAGTAGGTGAAGATGGAACATATAGTTATACTTTACCAAATACTTTACCTATTGGTACTAAAATAACATTTAATACCAAATTACAAAATGAACCAATATACAATACTAAAATAATAGAAATTGTATACAGTGGAGAATTAGTAATAGATGATGCAACAAAAACAATAAAATTTATATTAGATCCAATTAGTTTAAATCCTATACTTTGTCCTAAAGATAATGAATTAATAATTAACATTACTGATAGTAGAATACATAGTTCCAATTGGAAACTATATGCTAGTATAAATCATGATTTATCAAATAGTAATGATATATTAGAAAAAGCTATTGTATTAAAAAAAGATGATGAAATATTAGTATTAGATAATGAACCTAAATTAATTTATACAGGTGAAGACAATAATGGAATTACTAAAACAACTCAAATTATATTTAATAAAGATGAAGGTATATTATTATGTATAAATAATCCTGTAAAAAATAACATAGTTTATAGTGCAATTATAACGTATACTATAGAAGAATAAAAAATAAAACTTTGGCTTAGTTTTATTTTTTTCTTACTTTAAAAGAAATAGTTTTAGTATCATTTTGATTCATTGTACTTAGATTAATTGTTAATGTGTCAGTATTAAACGTATATTCACTACTAGTAGCAGCAACTCCATCTATCATAACAGATCCATCTATAAATTCTACCAAAGTAGTATCAAGTTTATCAGTAATTACTGGATTTTCATATGCTTTTTCTGTTCCATTATTAATTACAATTGTATAAGTTAAATCGCCATCAGCCCAAACACTTTTATTAGCAGTCATAGTTATAGTTAATCCATCAATCATAACAACAACGCTGGCATTACTTGTTATACTTGTTGGAATACTATTATAATTACCAACTGCGCTAACTACGTTATTTAATTCATTTTCCATAAGTCCCCTAAAATATTTTATGAGATAAGTAAAAATAAGTTAATAAAATATAGAAATAAATTATTAAATTTGATACAATTATTCTAGATAAATTGTACTTATAAAGGAGCAAATATGGATAATAAAAGATTTAAAATGATAGATGAAAATTTTATATGTGAAGTATGTGGTAAAAGTGTAAATAAATTAGATTATACAGCAAGAGATCACTGTCCCCATTGTTTATGTAGCAAACACTTAGATATTAATCCTGGTGATAGATTATCTAATTGTATGGGAATATTAAGACCAATTGATATTGAAAAGAGTAAAAAAGATACTTATAAAATTATATATAAGTGTGATAAATGTGGTATGGTTAAAAAAAACAAAACTGCTATTGATGATGATTTTGATAAAATACTTGAGATAATGAGTAAAAATAGATTATAGATAATTGTTTAATGCATATAATAAAATAGAATGTATTTGTACTTGACAACGATAATATCTTGTTGTAAAATTAGATTGTATTCAAGAAATTGAAAATGTTAGTCGCTTACGGATGGTGCGAGTTATAAATGATTCCGACTGAGAAATGTTAGTCGCTTACGGATGGTGCGAGTTATAAATGATTCCGTTCGAAAATGTTAGAAAACTTTAATAAAATTATTGGAGTTTTCTTTTATTATGTGTTATTATATTTACAAGGAGGGATTATATGAGAATAGAAACAGGATTTATATACCATATAAAAGATGAATTCTTTGATAAAATCAATGATAAGAACCTTTTGATTAACCATGAAAACGGTAAAACAAGACCGACATATTTTACTATTAAAGATGGTGATATTTTATGGTTTATACCACTAAGTAGTAAGATAGATAAATATCAATCTATTATAAATAAAAAAATTAAAAAATATGGTGAATGCAAGTCAATAATAATTGATGAGATTGCTGGAAAAAAATCGGTGATATTAATTCAAAACGCTTTTCCAACATTACCTAAGTATATTGATCATGCACATACGAGAAATGGTACTATTGTTAAAGTTGCGGATAATTTAAAAGCTGAAATTTTAACTAATTTTGGTAATTTATTAGCGATGAAATCTCAAGGGATTAATCTGTTCTTTGCTGATATAGATAAAATAAAAGAAATTATGTTAAAAGAATTAAAAGATAATTAAATATATTAGAAAACATTAATGAAAATACTTAAGTTTTCTTTTTTATGCTATAATGAATTAGAGGAAGTATTAGATATGAAAGCAATAACTATAAGAGAACCATGGGCTAGTTTAATAATAAATGGTTATAAAAAATATGAATTTAGAAGTTGGAAAACTAATTATAGAGGGAAAATACTTATACATGCTGGAAAAGGTATAGATAAAGATATGCTTTATATTGCAAATAAATATAATATAAAAATAAATCCTGGTAATATTATAGGAAAAGTAGAAATAACTGATTGTATTAAAGTAGATGATGAATTTAATAAATTTTTAAAAAAAGATAATAGTTTAGTATATCATGGTGATTATAAAGATAATTATGCTTGGAAAATAGAAAAAGTAAAAAAATATGATAAGACTATACCAGTAAATGGTAAGTTAGGTTTGTGGAATTATGAATAAAGAATATTTATTATATAAATTATCAAAATCAAAATTCAGGAATAGTTTTAAATTATCAAAAAAAGATATAGAATATATAAATCGAGTAGGTTCGCATAAAATTAAAGAGCATGCTTATGATTTTATCAATAATAGATTAAAAGATGTAAGTAAAATAAATGATGGAAAACAGACTCCCATGCGTGGACATCCAGTATTTATAGCACAACATGCAACTGCTACTTGCTGTAGAAATTGTATGTATAAATGGTATCACATAGATAAAAATAAAATACTAACTGATAAAGAAATAGACTTTATCATAGAAATAATAATGTCATGGATTATAAAAAAATATAGCGAAAGTATGTAAAAAATACTTTTTTTTGTAGCATTAATATGTTAAAATTACTTATATAATTTGAGGTGGTAGTATGCAAGATTTTGATATGTTGTTAGAATCAATAAAAAAATATAATAATGATGAAATTGAAAGAATAATTGATGCATACAACTTTGCTAAAGAGGCACACAAAGATCAATTTAGAGAAAGTGGAGAGCCCTATATAATTCATCCTGTAAATGTATGTATAAATTTAGCAAAATTTCATGCTGATGGCGCAACACTAGTAGCAGGTATGCTACATGATGTAGTTGAAGATACAAAATATACATTAGAAGATGTAGAAAATAAATTTGGCAGTGAAGTTGCTAAATTAGTAGATGGAGTCACTAAAATAAGTAATATACATTTTTCATCACTTGACGAAGCAAGAGATGCCAATATAAGAAGAATAATAACTAGTTTAAATGAAGATGTTAGAATAATAATTATCAAACTATGTGATAGATTACACAATATTAGAACGTTAGAATATAAAGCAAAAAGTAAACAACAAAGAAGCGCTTTAGAAACACTAACTATTTATGTTCCTCTTGCATACTTTATAGGAGCTTTCAGACTAAAATGTGAATTAGAAGATATATGTTTATCATATTTAAAACCAGATATATATAAAGAATTAGTAGATAGAACAGATAAAATTAGAAAAGATTATATTACTTGTATAGATGAAACAGAAAAGAAAATATCAGAAATATTAATAAATAATAATATTAAATTTAATATGAGATCTAGAATAATTAATATTTATAATATATATAAAAAGATTAAACAAGGATATAAAATAAACGAAATACATGACTTAGTAAATATAAAAGTTATATTGGAAAATGAAAATGATTGCTATAAAGTTTTAGGATTAGTACATAAATGTTTTCCTCCAATGAATTATAAATTTAAAGATTATATTGCAGTACCTAAAACTAATATGTATAGAAGTTTACATACAACAGTATTTGGCCCCGACGAACATATCATTCAGATACAAATAAAAACAATAGATATGGATAATATAAATACTTACGGTATTGCTAGCTATTGGTATAAGTATCAAGGTTTAGGTGCTGAGAAAATGCAAGAAGAATTGATTAACAATTATCAGTTTATAACAACTATATCTAATTTAAATAATACTATTAAAAATGATAAAGCTTTTATCGGAAAAATAAAAGATGAAATATTTACCAATAACGTGTATGTTTATACAGCAAACGGAGATATTGTTGAATTACCTAATGGATCTACACCAATAGATTTTGCTTATAAAATACATAGTGATATAGGAAATCATTTATCAAAATGTTTTGTTAATGGTGATGAAGTAAAATTAGATTATAAATTAAAAAATAAAGATAGAATAATAGTTATCGTTAAAGATAAAGCAAAACCTGATAAGAAATGGGTTAATATTGTTAAAACAACAATGGCTAAAAAAAGAATAAGAGATTATTTAAAAAAGATAGAAAAAAATACAAACCAATAAATTTATAAAAATTCATCAAAAAATATTTACAACAATCATCAATTTTGATATATTATATTTAAGGTAGAAATATCTTGCAAATATAAATTTTATTATTCATCTAAAGATGAAAAAAGGCTTTATACTTCTCTCTCGACCTCGAAAATTTGTTCGGGGGGGGGGGTATGAAAAGAAGTAAAAATAAAGCCTTTTTTGTGTGAATATATAACTAGTACTACAAGCACATGGCAAATTATATTAAAAAGGTTATATAATATATTTATTAAAATACGAAAGGATAAGGTAGTATAAAATGAGTAGGAAACAACGTATTATATTAAGTACAACAGGAATATTTTTAGTACTTTTAATTCTTGTAGGATTAACATACGCATACTTTTTAACAAGAATAAAAGGAAATACAAATGATAAAAGTATAAGTGTATCAACAGCAAACTTAGAATTAAAATATGATGATATAGAACAAGTATTAATAAGTGAAGAGAATGTAGAACCGGGTAAAACATGGACTAAAAAATTTAGTGCAACAAACACAGGAAGTAAAAAAGTAGAGTCATATGGAGTTGCACTAGAAAATGTAATAAATACATTAGAAAGAACAGAAGATTTAGTATATACATTAAATTGTACTAGTAGTTTAGGGACTACTTGTAATAAAGTAGAAACAGAACAAGAATTTCCTGTAGTTGGAAAAATACTAATCACAAATTCAATAGAATCAAAAGAAGTACAAAGTTATGAATTAACAATTACATATAAAGAACAAAATATAGATCAAAGTGTAGATATGAATAAAGAATTCAGTGCAAAAGTTAATTTAGCAAATCCAAGTACTTTTGGAGCACTAGGAAGTGGAACACTTGCAAGTGCAATAATAGACAACGGTGCTAATGTAAAAATAAGCGCTACTGAAACTAAAAATACAAAAACAATTAAATATGCAGTAAATACAAGTAATGCTGCAGATGGATCATCATGGAATGAAGAAATAAATGATTTTACAAATGATGGTTTATTCAGAGCGTTAGATGACTATGGAATAAGTTATTACTTTAGAGGACCTATTACAAATAATTATGTATCTTTTAAGGGAATGAAATGGCAAATAATACGTATTAATGGAGATGGTAGTATTAGATTAGCATCAACAGCACCCGTTGGAAATTCTTTTTACAATGAAAAAATGGTCGATAACGCATATGCAGGATACATGTATGGGCTAACTGGTGTAGAAACAAATGAAGAAAGATGCTTGAAATTAAATGAAAGTAATGTGGTAGAAAATATAATAAGCACATATAGTACAAAGGAAACTTGTGAGGCAAATGGTGGAACGTGGACTACAAATGGATATGAAGCTACACATGCAAATATAAAAAATTCTACAATAAAAGATTTCTTAGATAATTGGTACAGCACTAACTTAGTTGGCAAAACTAATACAAATGGTGAGTTATATACAGATTACATATCTGATGAAATATTTTGTAATGATAAAACAATAAATAACGGAAAAGGTTATGGAAATAATTTAACATATTATTCTGGTTATACAAGAATTAGTGATAATAGATGGAAATCTCCTACTTTTATGTGTGCAAATGGAACAAACAACGATTTATCAAGATTTACAGTAGAAAAACAAATTTTAAAAAATGGAAACGTTACAAATGGAAAATTAACATATCCAGTAGGTTTATTGTCTGGTGATGAAGCAAGGTATGCAGGAAGTATTTATGGTTATTATAAAATAACAATTTCATTAAGATACAACGGATGGACAATGACACCACATTACTATGAGCCAGACAAGTATCAACTTATTTATATTATTGATTCATCGCATCCTATATGGGCAAATTCTTCAAATAATCAAAAAAAAGATATTCACCCTGTAATAAATCTAAAAAAAGACGTACTTATAGAAAGCGGAGATGGAACAAGTTCAAATCCTTATACAATTAAACTTACTAATTAATAAAAAAGTATTTACAAAAGGCACTAGTTTTGATATATTATATTTAAGGTAGAAATACCTAAAAGCAAATTTTCTATTCATAAAAAAAGATGATATGAGACTTTATACTTCTCTCTCGACCTCGAAAATTTGTTCGGGGGGGGGGGGTATAAACAAGAAGTAAAAATAAAGTCTTTTTTGTGTGAAAAAATGACAAATTATTTTATATTAATAATGTATAGTTGGTACTATAAGCCCATGGTAAATTAAATTATAAAAAGATATAATATAATTGTCATAATAAAAGAAAGGTAGTGAGTATATTATGAATAGAAAGCAGAAGATAATAGTAAGTACAACAGGAATATTTTTAGTACTTTTAATTCTTGTAGGATTAACTTACGCATATTTCTTAACTAGAATAAATGGAAATACAAATGATAAAAGTATAAGTGTATCAACAGCAAACTTAGAATTAGTATATGCTGATGTAAATGATACATTAATAAGTGCAACAAATGTAGAACCAGGTGTTAGTTTTACAAAAATGTTTAGTGCAACAAATAATGGTAATAAGAAAATAGATGAATATGGAGTTGCATTAGAGAATGTAGTTAATACATTAACAGAAACTAAAGACTTAGTATATACAATATCATGTACTCAATATTTAAAACAAGGATATAGTATTACAAAAGACGGAAATAATTACACAGTAAATGGAACAGCGAGTGGAACATGTAATGGAGTAAGTGAAGAACAAATATTTCCAACAAT
>CAKONF010000027.1 GCA_934097015.1 uncultured Bacilli bacterium
CAATATCATGTACTCAATATTTAAAACAAGGATATAGTATTACAAAAGACGGAAATAATTACACAGTAAATGGAACAACGAGTGGAACATGTAATGGAGTAAGTGATGAACAAATATTTCCAACAATGGGTAAAATACTAGTGACAAACTCTATAGAAGATGATAAAGTACAAGTATACACATTAGTCGTTACGTATAAAGATACAGGAACAGATCAAAGTATAGATATGAATAAACAATTTAGTGCAAAAGCAAACTTAGTAAATCCAAGTACATTTAATCCATATGTTGGTTCAATGTTAAATAGTGTAATAATTGGAAGTGCAAAAAATGCAAGTGAAAGTAGTGACGCAACAAGAACAACATTTGGTAGTGAAGTGACTGAATTCACATCAGTATCAGGAGAAAATGAAAGGGTATTAAACAATGCACCAGATGATTATGGAACAAGTTATTACTTTAGAGGAAATGTAATAGATAATTATGTATCATTTGCAGATAAAACATGGAGAATTGTTAGAGTAAATGGAGATGGATCTGTTAGACTTGTACTTGATGACGTTGCAAAGGATACAAGTGGAAGTACAATAAAAACAGTATTTAACACTAATTCTGATGATAATGCATATTTAGGGTATATGTATGGAACAGTTGGAAGTACAACATATGATGCAACACACGAGAATATTAATGATAGTACAATAAAAACTAAAGTAGATAAATGGTATGAAGATAATCTAAAAACAAATTATGCAAATTATTTATCAGATACATTATTCTGTAATGATAAAACACTTGCATCAAGTTCTATAGGTTCAAGTAATACTGCTTTAGGTTATGGAAAAAATACAACATATTATGCTTCAACAGAGAGATTACAATATAGTACAGGAACAACAAGTATAACAACATCAAAACCAACATTTAAATGTGCAGAAAGTGCAACAAATGATTATTCAAGATTTACAGTAAATGTTTCAACACTTTCAAATGGAAATAAAACAAATGGAAATTTAAAGTATCCAATAGGACTTTTAACAGCAGATGAAGTAGCATATGCAGGAGCATATAAATATCATGAAACAAATACAACATATTATTTATACAATTCATCTATAACTTCTTCTTGGAGGCTTTTGTCTCCGATCAGCTACTTTGGTGGTTCTTCTGCGTACGAGTGGAGCGTTTATGGATCGCCTGGTTACATCTTCGACAACTACGTCTACCTCATTGGCGTTTTGCGCCCTAGTATCAATCTAAAGGCTGAATTGCTGGTAAATGGAGGAGATGGTACAAAAGAAAATCCATATCAAATAAAATTATCGTAAATAAATTGTAAAATATTATTGATATAATTATTATAGAATGATAAGATTAAATAGGTGATAGTAATGAAGATATATAAAGTTAGATATTCCTTTCTTTCTAATGATAATTTTATTACTATCTTTCTAAACTAGATACAATTTTTGTACCTAGTTTTTATATTTTAAGAGGAGTGTAGTAATGAAAAAACAAGTAGAAAATGAAAAATTAAGATTAATAGTATTTGAAAGTGCTAAAGAATTAGGTGAAAAAATAGATCAACATTTATTAGAAATGTATAATCTTGATAAAGAAGAATATACGTTTATTGTTCCAATAAAAGAAATATTTTTTAATGATGGACATTTAAAAGTTGAAATACAAGAAACGGTTAGAAGTAAAGATTTATTTTTATTAACTGATATAGGAAATTATAGTTTAAGTTATACTATGCATCAAATGATAAATCATACTAGTCCAAATGATTTAATGATACAATTGTTAGATGGTATAGGTGCCTGTAATAGTCATGCAGATAAAATAAATGTAATAATGTCTCTTTTATATGCAGGAAGACAACATAGAAGAAATACAAGAGAAAATTTGATGTGTGGATACATGCTACACTTATTAGATTTAAATCAACATATAAAAAGTGTAATAACATTTGATGCACATGATGCAGGTGTAGAACATTCAATGTTTAATACAGAATTTGATAACTTTTTTCCAACAAATACTATTTTAAAATATTTAATAAATGATTTAAGTATAGAAGATTTAAAAAATATAGTTTTTGTTTCACCAGATAATGGTGCAACTGGTAGAAGAAATGTATATTTGAATTCATTTCAATCAGAAAATATAAATAGAGAAGCAGGAAGTTTTTATAAAAAAAGAGATTATAATATATTGGAAAATGGCAAATATAAATTAATAGCACATGAATATTGTGGTAATGATAATTTAGAATGTAAAACTGCAATTATTACAGATGATATGATTGCAAGTGGTGGAAGTATGTTCGATGTAATAGATGAATTAAAAAAACGTGGAATAAAAAAAGTATTCGTTGCAACAACATTTACTCTTTATACTGAAGGAATAGAAAAATTTGATAAATATTATAGTGAAGGTCTATTAGATGGAATATATACAACTAATTTATCTTATATACCAGAAGAATATCAAAAAAGAGATTGGCTACATGTGTGTGATTGTTCTAAAATGGTTGCAAATGTAATATATAATATTCATAATGATTTATCGATATCTAGTATATTACGTGATAAAAGTGAACCAATTAAATTATTAGAAAAAAAGTTTAAAGGAGAATAAATTATGTATGATGTTATAATTGTTGGTGCAGGTCCAGCAGGACTTTTTACAGCTTATGAACTTATTAATAAAAATAAAAATTTAAAAATATTATTACTTGATAGAGGTAAATTTGCTAACCATAGAGTTTGTCCTATGAATAAATTTGGTACGAAATGTAAAAATTGTAATCCATGTAATATATTATCTGGATTTGGTGGAGCAGGTACATTTAGTGATGGAAAACTAAATTTTGTTCCTAAGTTAGGTAAAAGTGATTTATATAAGTATATGAATGAAGCTGAAGCAGAAAAATTATTAATAGATACAGAAAATATATTTAATAAATTTGGAATGGATAGTAATGTTTATCCATCAAATATGGAAGAAGCATTGAAAATAAAAAAAGATATTGCAAAACATGGGGCTAAGCTTTTAATAATAAAACAAAAGCATCTAGGAAGTGATAAATTACCTGGATATATTATAGATTTTACTAATTACTTAAAAGAACATAATGTAGAATTGCTAGAAAATGTTGATGTATTAGATATTAAAGATGAAAAAAACAATTTAGTTGTTATTGGAAAAAATAATAAAGAAGATATTTCATTTAAAACTAAAAAAGTTGTAGTTGCTCCAGGTAGAACAGGCGCTAAATGGGTACAAGATTATTCAGATAAACATAAAATACCTTATCTTTCTCAAAGTATAGAAGTAGGAGTAAGAGTAGAGGTTAGAAAAGAAATATTAGAAGATTTATGTAATGTTATATATGATCCTAGTATATTTATTAAAACTAAAACGTACGGAGATGAAATAAGAACTTTTTGTACTAATCCAGGTGGTTTTGTGACAAAAGAAAATTATTATGGTTATATTTGTGTAAATGGTCATGCCTTAAAAGATATTAAAACTAATAATAGTAATTTTGCATTTATAACAAAAATTAATCTGACAGAACCTGTGACTAATACTAGAGAGTATGGAGAATGTATAGCTAAAATCGCTAATTGTTTAGGTGATGGTAAACCAATAATACAAACGTTAGGTGATCTGAAAAAATATAGAAGAACTAGAGAAAGTAGATTAGAAAAACAATTTGTTAGTCCAACACTTAAAGATGTTGTAGCAGGGGACTTAGCACTTGTTATGCCAAAAAGAGTAATAACAAATATATTGGATGGATTAGAAACATTAGATAAAATTATTCCTGGTGTAAATAATGATGAAACTTTATTATATGGGCCAGAAATAAAATTCTTTTCAAATGAAATAGAAACAGATAATAATTTTGCGTTATTAAATAATAAAAATATTTATTTTGTAGGAGATGGAGCTGGAAAAGCTGGAAACATCGTTATTGCTGCTGCAACGGGATTGGTTGCTGCAAGGGATATAATAAATAATCTGTAAAGTGTTAGTGTAAACTTTCTATAAACCTATTGAAAATATAAATGTAAAGTAATATATTTATAGTAGCAAGAATAATATATTGCTAAAAAGGGTTGGATTAGTTAGCACTAATTCGTAAGAATAACAAAATTTGTTATTCTTTTTTTTTGTTTACATGATATAATTTTTATAGGAAGGTTGAACTATGAAAGAATACGGAGAAATATTAGAAAATGTTAGTTTAAAAAAATACAATACATATAATATAGGTGGTAATGCTAGATATATTATAAAACCTTATAATGTTGGTAAGTTAATAGAATTAATAAAATTTTTAAAAGAAAATAATTATAAATATTTTGTATTAGGTAAAGGAAGTAATGTTATTTTACCAGATGTGGATTATGATGGGGTAGTTATATTATTAGATAATCTAAATAAGGTTAGTATAAACAAAAATACAGTTATAGCAGAAACAGGTATACCTCTAACTTTACTAATTAATAAATTAATCGATAATAATTTAGGTGGATTAGAAAAACTATGTGGTATACCAGGTACTTTAGGTGGTGCTGTTGTAGGAAATGCGGGTTGTAATGGTAGTACTATAAGTGACTTTATAATAAGCATTACTTATTTAGAAAATAATATTATTAAAACTATAAAAAAAGAAGATTGTAATTTTAAATATAGGAGTAGTATATTTAAAGGTAATAAAAATATTATTGTATTATCTGTAAAATTTATTTTAATAAACATGAATAAAGATGAAATGAAAGAAATAGTTAAAACAAATATGACAAAAAGAAAAAATTCTCAACCATTAGAATATCCTAATGCAGGAAGTGTATTTAAAAATCCAACTGACATGAGTGCTGGTAAATTAATAGAGGATGCAAATTTGAAAAATTATCACATAAATGATGCTTATGTATCAGATAAACACGCTAATTTTATAATTAATAAAGGAAACGCAACTAAAAAAGACATTGTAAATTTAATTAATTTCATAAAACAAGAAATAAAAAGAATATATGATATAGATTTAGAACTAGAACAAATAATTATTGAATATTAATATAATAGTGTCAACTATTGTATTTTTTATTTACTTTTAAATAACTTTTCTTTCACTATTTCTTTACATACAATTTTTTTATATTTGCAAAAATAAATTACAGATTTTTTATATCTGTTCAAAAAATAAAATTTTTTAAAAAAAATCGAATAAAAAAAAAGGAAATACAAATTTTTTCACAATAATATATAGTGAAGGGAGTAAAAAATATGTTTAAAAAAAATTGTGAAAAAATTCAAGAAGAAAATAGTGACTGTGGAATAACTTGTTTATATTCTATAATAAAATATTATGGTGGATATATACCTCTTGAAACATTAAGATATGAAACAAATACTAATGAATTTGGAACAAATGCTTATGAATTAATAGAATATGCAAAAAAAATAGGATTTAATTCTTATGCCAAAAGAATAGAATTAAATAAATTAGAGAAAAAGGACTTACCTCTAATTATTCATTTAAAACTAGAAAATAATTTCTATCACTTCGTAGTAGTATATAAAATTACAAGAGATTATTTTTTGTTAATGAATCCATCAGTAGGTTTTAAAAAAATAACCTACAAAGAATTAAATAAATTATATACTGGAGTATCTATTTTCTTTAAACCAATTAGTAATTTACCTACTTTAAACAAAAATGATTTTATATATAAAAATATAAAATCACATCTAAAATTCAACCTACCTAAGCTTTTAATTATAATTGGTTTATCACTTTTTACTTTACTTTCACTTATCTTAGAGAGTTTTGAAATAAAAATATTGAGCTATAACAAAAATTATATTTATATTTTATTTATATTAATATCTATAAATCAATTATTTGTATATATAAAAAATAAGCTTATTTTAGAAAATTCTATAATATTTAATGATAAAATGATAAATTATTTTATAAAACATATTTTTATACTTCCTTTAAATTATTTAAAGTTAAAAGAGAAAGGAGAAATAACTACTAGATTTAATGAATTAGATAACTTAACAAATAATATAATGAATATTGTAATTGAAATAATATTTAATACTTTATTACTTTTAATACTTATAATTATTATCTTAAATTTAAATAGATATTTATTTTGTTTAATAATGTTATTTAGTACAATATATTTTATAATAAATAAAAAAATATATAAAAAATTAGTAAATATTATAAAATGTAGTATTAATGTAGAAGAAACATATAATTCTAATATATTAGATATTATATCTAACTTTTCTACAATAAAACATATTAATATATATGATTATTTTATGAATAATATTAATAATAATTTAAAAAATAAACATAACATAAATAAATCTATTAATAAAAAAGTTATATTAATAAATATTTTTAATGATTTATTTATAAATTATTTGTTTCTAGCAATAATGTATATTTTATTAAATAATAAAACTAATTATATTAATGGTATTTTGTTATTAACAATGATTAATTATTATATAAATATATTAAAGAAAAATATAGAATTCATTCCTACAATTATTTTATATAAGAATATTATATTAAAAAATAATGATTTCTTAGCAGTTAAAAGTACTCAAAAAAAATACTGTGAATGTAATAAATATTATTTAAAAATACAAAATCTAAATTATTCTATAACAAATAATATTATTATAAATAATTTAAATTATAATATTTATGAAAATGATAAAATATTTATTAATGGACCTAGTGGGGTTGGAAAGAGTACTTTTTTAAAGATATTAAATAATGAAATAATAAATTATAAAGGAAAAGTATTATTAGATGATAAGAATTTATTAGAGTATGATTTAACTAATATAGTTTCATACACATCACAAGATGAAAGTATATTTAATGATACTATTTATAATAATTTAATGTTAGGAAAAAGTATAGATGAAGATAAATTAAATAATGTTATAAATATTTGTAGATTAAATGATATTAATATTATAAAAGAATGTGGTTTAAATATTATGTTAATTAATGGTAATTTACTTTCTGGTGGAGAAAAAAATAGAATTATATTAGCAAGAAGTTTATTACATTCTAAAAAAATAATTATATTAGATGAAGTATTAAAAGAGGTTGATTATGAATTAGAAAAACTTATTATTAAAGATATATTAAAATATTATAAAGACAATATAATACTTTATGTTAGTCATAAAAATGTTGGTAGTTTATTTCCTAAAACTTTAACTTTTAGAAAGGAGTAAGTATGGTACTTAAGAATCAAGAATTAATGGATATTAACGGTGGTGGAACAGGAAGAAAAATTGGATTTGGAATATTTTTCGCAGCACTTGGAAGCTTCATCGTTGGAGTAGTTGATGGCTTTCTTAGACCTCTTAAATGCAATTAATGAAAGAAAATGAATTAAAGGCTATTGTAGGTGGTGCATCTTATACTTCTGGCAATTTTATAAATAGTTTAGTAAGAATGATTAATATATTCTTAGAACTAGGAAGAAATGTTGGAAGTGCCATCAGCTATGCAAAAAACAGAAGAACATGTTAAAAGGATTTAAAGTCCTTTTTTCTTTTATGTATATATTTGTAAAATATTAAAATTACAAATAGACTTATAAATATATATAATGTAAAATATATTTAGGAGTATAATTATGAAAAAAAATGATAAATTTATTTATTGGGGGATGTTATTTTTATTTGGTTGTATTATAGGATGGATTTATGAAGAAGGATTTAGTATTCTAATAGATAAAACTTTAGAAAATAGAGGATTCATGTATGGACCATACTTACCTGTATATGGATTTGGTGCAATATTTTTAGTTTATTTTTTAAAGAAATATAAAGATAAACCAATATTAATATTTATATTGTCTATTTTAATTACAGGAATAACAGAATATATTACAGGGTATTTAATGGAAACAATATTTAAAAGAACATGGTGGGACTATACAGGACTATTTATGAATTTAAATGGATATGTTTGCTTAAGAAGTGTACTTAATTTTGCAGTATTAGCACTTTTATTAATGTATTTAGTAGAACCATTAATAAATAAATTAATAAAAAAATATAAAAGAACATCAACAATATTTACAATATCAACATTTATAATAATATTAATTGATTTAATAATAACACTTTTATTTAGGTACTAAAATGGATAAAATAATATATAAAATACTAAAAAAACTTAATAGTAAAAATAGCGAAGCTTATGTTGTAGGAGGCTATGTACGAGATAAAGTATTAAAAATTGATTCTAATGACATAGATATATGTACTAATCTATTACCAAAAGATGTAATTGAAATACTAAAATTAGATAAAAAAACAAAAGATAATTTTGGTAGCATTAATATAAAAACTAAAAAATATAATATAGATATTACAACATATAGAAAAGAAAGTAATTATAAAAATCATCAACCAAAATCTATAGAATACATAAATGATGTTAAATTAGATTTAAAAAGAAGAGATTTTACATGTAATCAATTATTATTAAATATAAATAATGAAATAATAGATTATTATAATGGAATAAATGATATTAATAATAAAATAATAAGGTGTATTGGTAATACTAACAAAAAATTAAGTGAGGATCCAATTAGGATATTAAGATCTATAAGATTATCTACAATATATAATTTTAAATTAGATAATGAAATAATAGACTTTATTAAAAATAATAAAAAAATAATAGAGACAATAAGTTATACTAGAAAAAAAGAAGAATTAGATAAAATATTATCTAATAATAATAAAATATTTGGATTAAATTTAATAAAAGAATTAAATTTATGTGATGTATTAGGCATAAAATATGATAAAATATATTATTGTAAAGATGTTTTAGGAATGTATTCACAAATTGAATTTGATTCTAAATATCCTTTAACAAAAAATGAAAAAAGTATAATAAATAGCATAAAAGAAATAGTAAAAATAGGTAAGATAGATAATCATACATTATATAAATATGGACTTTATATAAATAGTATTGCAGGTGAAATACTTGGTATAGAATATAAAGAAATAATAAAAATGTACAAAGCTTTACCAATAAAATCTAGAAAAGATATAAAAATATCAATAGAAAGTATAGTTAAATTAAATAATAATTGTTATAATAATATCAATCAGATATATTCTAATATAGAAAATAATATATTAGATAAGAAAATAAAGAATAAAAATAAAGATATAGTTAAATTAATAAGAAAGTAGGTGTAATAATGAGTAATGAAGTTATTTATAATATTATAAAAAATAAAGATTACATTATTAGACCTTTTTTATTTAAAATAATAAAAGAAAATAACTTGAATATTAATGAAATACTACTTTTAATATATTTAACTAATCAAGAACATCCAGAATTAGATTTAAAGTTAATTAATAAAATAACTACTATGAATAATGAAGAAATAATAACTTCATTTAATACTTTATCAGAAAAAAATTTAATAAGTACTAATATTATTAAAGATGGAGATAGAATAGATGAAGAAATATCATTAGATGGAATATATAAATTAGCTGCTACTAATATAAATAAAAAAATTACAAAAGCAGAAGAAAAAAATATATTTGAATTATTTGAAAGTGAATTTGCGAGACCATTAACTCCTATGGAATATGAGCTTATTAATGCTTGGATAGAAAGTGGAATAAAAGAAGAACTAATAAAAGAAGCATTAAAAGAAGCAACATACAATGGAGTTAATAATTTTAGATATATAGATAAGATATTATATGAATGGGGTAAAAAAGGCTATAAAACTATAGATGATATTAATAAAAATAAGACAAAGAAAGAAGAAAAGAATGAAAAGAATGTATCATTCTTTGAATATAATTGGTTAGATGAAAATTAATAATATATTAGATTTATTAGACAAAATGATTCCTAATCCTAAATGTGAACTTAATTATGATAAAGATTATGAATTATTAATTGCAACTGTTTTATCTGCACAATGTACTGATAAAAGAGTTAATGAAATAACAAAAATATTATTTGATAAATATGATATCTATAGTTTAAGTAGAGCAAAAGAAAAAGATATAGAAAAAATAATATATAGTTTAGGAAATTATAAGAAAAAATCAAATTATATAATAGAATTATCAAAAAAACTAATTAAAGATTATAATGGTATAGTTCCAAATGATAGAAATTATTTAGAAACTTTACCAGGTGTTGGAAGAAAAACAACAAATGTAGTGTTATCAAACCTTTTTGATGTTCCAGCAATTGCAGTAGATACACATGTAGAAAGAGTATCAAAAAGATTAAATTTAGCAAATGAAAAAGATAGTGTTCTAGAAGTAGAAAAAAAATTAATGAAAAAAATACCAAAAGATAAATGGAGTAGGACACATCATCAATTAGTTTTATTTGGAAGATATACATGCAAAAGTATAAAACCAGAATGTAATAAATGTTTATTAAAAGAATACTGTAAGTATTATAAAAAAATAAATAAGTAATATTGGAATAATTGATATCGTATGATATAATTAAGTGCAGGTGATGTATAAATGGCTAAAAGAAGTGAATTAAGAGAAAAAATTATGACTATTTTATATCAAGTAGAAATGTATAAAAAAAATAAATATGATTATGATATAAAAAAAGTTATAAAAGAAAACGTAGAAATAGATAATGATTTTGTTAATAATATTGTTAATGGAGTATTAAAAGAACAAGATAAAATAGATGAATTAGCAAATAAATATTTAAATAATTGGACTATAGATAGAATAGAAACTTTAGGTGCTTCTATTCTAAGAATGAGTATTTATGAAATAAAATATACAGATACTCCAGATATAGTTGCTATTAATGAGGGTGTAGAACTTGCTAAAAAATATTGTGATGACAAAGTAAAAAATATGATTAATGCAGTATTAGATAAGATAGTTAATAATTAACTATTCTTTATTTTTGAAATGGTGATGTTATGGAAAGAAGATATATTACTATTAGTACACTAAATAGATACTTAAAAAATAAATTTGATACAGATCCAAATATACAAACTTTAGGACTTAAAGGTGAAATATCAAATTTTAAAGGACATACAAGAGGACATTTATATTTTACTTTAAAAGATGAAGGAAGTAGAATAAATGCAGTGATGTTTAGTACTAATGCAAGTAGACTTAATTTTATTCCCAAAGATGGAATGAAAGTATTAGTCGTTGGTAGGGTTAGTATATATGAACCTACTGGAGGATATCAAATTTATGTTAATGAAATGATAGAAGATGGAGTAGGTAATTTATATTTAAAATTTGAAGAGTTAAAGAAAAAATTATCAAATGAAGGATTATTTGATCCATTACATAAAAAAGCTATACCTAAATTTCCGAAAAGAATTGGAATAATAACAGCACCAACAGGAGCTGCAATAAGAGATATATTAAGTACTATAAAAAGAAGATTTCCATCTACAGAAACGATACTTTTTCCTGCTTTAGTACAAGGTGAACTTGCTTCAAAAGATATAGTAAAACAAATAAAAAAAGCAGATGAATATAATTTAGATGTTTTAATTGTTGGTAGAGGTGGAGGATCAATTGAAGATTTGTGGGCTTTTAATGAAGAAATAGTAGCGCGAGCGATATATGAATGTAATACTCCAGTAATATCTGCAGTAGGCCATGAAATTGATTTTACAATTAGTGATTTTGTAAGTGATTTAAGAGCGCCAACACCAACAGGAGCTGCTGAGATGGCAGTACCAAATATTATAGATGTAAAAAATTTTATTAATCAATTATATATAAGAACTAATAAAGATATAGAAAATATATTAGAATTAAATACAAAAAAAATAGATACATTAAAAAAATCATATGTATTATCTAATCCATTAGCGTCTTTTGAAATAAAAGAACAGAAGTTAGATATATTACTAGATAATATTAACAAAAGAATGAAATATATAATAGAAATAAATAATAAAAAATTAGATAATTTAAAAACAAATTACATATTAAATAATCCAGATAACATAATAAATAATTTTAATAATACATATGAACTACTAATAAATAAATTAAATTTATTAAATCCACTTAATATATTGAGTAAAGGATATAGTGTAGTAAAGAAAGATAATAAATGTATTAAAAGTATAGATGAAATAGATGTAAAAGACAAATTAAATATAAAATTATATAAAGGTAATATAGATGTATTGGTAGAAAGGAAAAATAAATAATGGAAGAAAAAAAATTTGATGAATTAATATCTGATATAGAAAAAATAGTTAAAGATTTGGAAAGTGGAAATATCGATTTGGAAACTAGTATAGAAAAATATAGTGAAGCTATGAAATTAATTAAAATATGTAGTGATAAATTAAATACAGCAACAGAGTCTGTAAATAAAATATTAGATGAAAATGGTAATTTAAATAATTTTGAAATAAATGAATAAAATCTATTTACAAATAAAAAAATATTTGATATATTTTTATCAAGGTAGAAATACCTTATTAATATAAACTTTATCAATTCATCGAAAGATGAAAAAAAAGACTTTATGCTTCTCTCCCGACCTCGAATTTTTGTTCGGGGGGGGGGGTATAAACAAGAAGTAAAAATAAAGTCTTTTTTGTGTGAAAAAACGACAAATTATTTTATATCAATAGTATACAATTAGTACTATAGGCCCATGGTAAATTATATTAAAAAAATTATATAATATATTTGTCAATAATTGAAAAGGAGAGTGAAGCAAAATATGAGTAGAAAGCAGAGGATAGTAATAAGTATAACAGGAATAGTTTTGGTAATGTTAATTCTTGTAGGATTAACTTATGCTTATTTTTTAACAAGAATTAATGGGAATACAAACGATAAAAGTATAAGTGTATCAACAGCAAACTTAGAATTAAAATATGATGATATAGAACAAGTCTTAATAAGTGAAGAAAATGTAGAACCAGGTAAAACATGGACTAAAAAATTTAGTGCAACAAATACAGGAAGTAAAAAAGTAGAATCATATGGAGTTGCACTAGAGAATGTAATAAATACATTAGAAAGAACAGAAGATTTAGTATATACATTAAATTGTACTAGTAGTTTAGGAACTACTTGCAATAAAGTAGAAGATGAACAAGAGTTTCCAACAATAGGAAAAATATTAATTACAAATTCAATAGAATCAAAAGAAGTACAAAATTATGAATTAACTATTACATACAAAGAACAAAATATAGATCAAAGTATTGATATGAATAAACAATTTAGTGGAAAAGTAAATATAGTAAACCCAAGTATATTTAATCCATATGTTGGTTCAATGTTAAATAGTGTAATAATTGGAAGTGCAAAAAATGCAAGTGAAGAAAGTAACGCAACAAGAACAACATTAGGTAGTGAAGTGACTGAATTCACATCAGTATCAGGAGAAAATGAAAGGGTATTAAACAATGCACCAGATGATTATGGAACAAGTTATTACTATAGAGGAAATGTATTAGACAATTATGTAAGTTTTGGTGGTTTAACTTATAAAGATGATTTGTATATTGGCTATTATAGTGCTACTGATAATATTAGAGAAAAATATACTTCTTTAAGTGAATGTCAAAGTGCAAGTTCATATAATATAAATTGTACACAAATTCATAAAAATGGTGATCCGATATTATGGAGAATAGTTAGGATAAATGGAGACGAATCTGTTAGACTTGTACTAGATGATGTTGCTAAAGATCTTAGTGGAAATGAAATAACAATTGGATTTAATCCTGATAATGATGATAATGCATATATAGGATATATGTATGGAATGATAGGACAAACAGAAACAAACGTAAATCAATGTATAAAATTAAGTAATGATGGAACAGCAGCTGAAGTAGATACAACAAAAACTACAGAAAGTGCATGTACTGCAGCTGGATATAAATGGGCATTAACACCATATGACGCAACACATGTAAATGTAGTTAATAGCAATGTAAAGACAACACTTGAAAATTGGTATAAAACAAATATAATAGATACAAATAATGCAAGTTATGTTGCAGATACATTATTTTGTAATGATAAAACACTTGCTTCAAATGAAATAGATGAAATAGAAGTACAATTAGGATATGGAATTAACGATACTTATTATTCATCAGTCGAAAGATTACAATATAGTACAGGAACAACAGAAATAACGACATCAAAACCAACATTTAAATGTGCAGAAAATGCAAAAGATACATATTCAAGATTTACCGTAAATGAAACAACATTGTTAAATGGAAATAAAACAAATGGTGCTTTAAAATATCCAATAGGATTACTCTCGGCAGATGAAGTAGCATATGCAGGAGCTTATAAAGAAGGGCAAACAAATACAAAATATTATTTATATAATTCTGCTATAACTACTCCTTGGTGGCTTTCTACTCCACATAGCTATTATGGTCTTACGAAAGAGTGGGTAGTTGGTAGTGAAAATGGTGGCATCTATTTTGATTTCGTCGATAGCTTTGATTTTGCTTTTCGACCTACTTTGAATCTAAAAGCTAGTGTGTTTGTGAGTGGTGGAGACGGAACAAAAGAAAATCCATATACAGTTAAATTGGCAAACTAATAAAAAATAAATTATGACGACTTAATTCGAAATAATTTTTTTAATGTTATAGTAGTATATAAAACCAGAGCAATTTATTTGATTAGTGCTTACCCAATCATTGAAAATGAGAGGGAATGTATAGATGAAAAGGATACTTTATTATATTAAAGAAATATTTAAAAGTATAATAGTAATATACATTTTGAAAGTAATCTTATTCCTCCTACAAAAAGGAGTCTAGATTAACTCCATTAAGCACTAAGTATTTAATTATGTTGTTCTACCTAATATAGTATTATATTATAGTTTGATATTTAATATCATATTTTATCTCTTATTATGTTTATAATAAAAATAGATATATTAATGTAAAATAAAAAGGACTCGTAATTAATACGAGTGCTTACACCTTACAAATGGGTAGGCATTACAAAATAAAATGCTCTACTTAAATTAATTTTAACATCACAGTAGTAATGTGTCAATAATGAAATTTGTAGAAATTTATCAAAAAAATATTTACATTAAGTCCTAATTTTGGTATAGTGTATTTAAGGTAGAAATGCCTAATAATACAATTTACGATTCATGAAAAAACAAGAAACATACTTCTTCCCCAACCCCAAAAATCGTTGGGGGGGG
>CAKONF010000028.1 GCA_934097015.1 uncultured Bacilli bacterium
AAACCCCAATTGAGTATAGAACTCAACTAGGGTTTAAATAAAAGTTTTTTATTGTCTACTTTTTATTGACAAGTTCAAAAATAATTAAAATAGTAGTTTTTTCTTGCATTAAAATATTATATTTTATATAATCTATAATAGAGAGAGGAGTATAAGAATGACTAGTTATGATTATGGTTATGGAATGGATTCTGCTTTAGACACTACATTGTCTAGTCCAGGATTATCTGCATTATTTATTGGAACTATTATATTTTCTTTGATATTAAGTTTAATTATGATTATATCATATTGGAAAATATTTGTAAGAAAGGGTAAACCAGGTTGGGCTATATTAATTCCTATTTATAATATAATAGTTCAAATTCAAGCTGCTGAATTATCTATGGTTTATTTTGTCTTACTTTTAATACCATTTGTAAATATTTATGCTATATTTAAAATAAATATTTCATTAGCAAAAAGTTTTGATAAAACAACTGCATTCGGTGTAGGAATGGTATTCTTACCTGTAATATTTGTTCCTTTATTAGCTTTTTCTGATAGTGAAGAAAAAAAAGTTGTAAGTAAGAATGAAGATTTTAATGCAATGAATGTAATTAATAATGAAAGTAATAATGTGTTAAGTGAATCAAATAATATACCTACTATAGAAAATGTAGAGATATCACCAGTAGATGTTTCTAACGTTAATGATGCTACTAATAATACTGTTGATAATAATACTTTGGATAAAGGCATAGAAGAAAATAATACTCTTGATAGTAATGTAGGTTTAAATATAGAACCAAATGCTATCCAAGTGGAACCAGTTAATATAAGTACACCTATTGAAACTGTTGATAATGAAGCAAACAAGGTAGAAATGAGTGATATGGTTTCTAATGAAGCTAATTTATCTAATGATATTAACAATAACTTAGAGACAAATAATACTATTTTAGAAAACAATAATGTAGATGTAGCAGTTAATAATAGTTTAGAAACACCAGTACCTAATTCAGAAACTTTAAATGCTTTTAATACAAAGCCTATATTAGAAAATAATGAAGTAGAAACTGAAGTTTTAAATATTCCACAAGCTAATAATAATGAAGTAGAAAATAATGTTAATAATAATGTTGAAATTCCAGTAATGAATGATACTAAAAAATATTGTAAATCTTGTGGTAAAGAAATGCCTGGAATTGTATCAATATGTCCTAATTGTGGAACAGATAATGAATAATTAGAAAGTCACATTTTGTGATTTTTTCTTTACATTTTTTTTATTTTACATTATACTTAATATGGTAGGTGATACTATGAATGATGAAGTTGTATTAGAAAAAAATTTAAAAATACTAAGAACACTTTATGATAAAACTGAAGATGAAGTAGATAAAGCAAGAATAAAACAGTATTACAATATAGAATTATCTAAATTAATAGCTATAAGAAATAGAACAAAAGAAGTATCAAATAATTTTGAAGATAAAACTTTAAATTATAAAATAAATAGAGTAAAAAGATTACATAATAAAAAACTTGCTTCAATGATTAGTAATAAATGTTGTAGTAATTTTTTAAAAGAAAAGGGTATAGAATTAGATAAAAATACTTTAGAACATTATTATTTTATGATAAAAAGAGATTTAATGAATAATAGTGATGGTAAAGAATTTAAAGGTGAATATAAAAAAAATAGATTATTGTCAATATTATTAGATACTAAAGTTATTAAACAATTTGATAGAAAATTTAGTACAATAGATTATAGTGTTGATGAAAAAGATGATTTGTTTAAAAAGGGATTGGGGAAATGTTAAATGATAGAAAGTGGTTCTATTGTAGAACTATCTAATAATAAGAAATATATTATTACAGATAGTACTATAGAAAATGGTAGTGTGTACTATTTAAGTTTAGAAGTAGATAATGATACTGAAATACCTACTGAAAATGATGTATTCTTTAAACAAACAGAAAATAATACATTAACTCCAATAACTAATGAAAGTGATATAGATTTTTTAAAAAATATATTTGTAAATAAGTTTTTAAGTAGTTATTTAGTAGAAAACAAAGTATCAGAAAATTGATAAGTTGTTTTTTTTAGTTGGATATGTTAAAATTTTTAAGGGATAAGGTGATAAAATGGCAAAATATGATGAGAGTTCAATAAAAATATTAGAGGGTTTAGAAGCCGTTAGGAAAAGACCTGGAATGTATATTGGCTCAACAGATAAAAGAGGACTTCACCATTTAGCGTGGGAAATAATTGACAATGGTATAGATGAAATTATTAATGGTTTTGGATCTAAAATTATAATAACAATTAACGAAGATGGTAGTTTAACAGTAAGAGATAATGGACGTGGTGTTCCAATTGGAAAACACGAAAGTGGTAAAAGTACACCTGAAGTAATTTATACAATACTACATGCTGGTGGTAAATTTTCAGAAAGTGGATATAAAGTTTCTGGAGGACTTCATGGTGTAGGTGCTAGTGTTGTTAATGCATTAAGTGAATGGATGGATGTTGTTATATATAGAGACGGTAAAATTAGTGAAATAAAATTTACTAATGGAGGTCATGTTTCATCACCATTAAAGCAAATAGGTACTACAAAAGAAACTGGAACAACAGTTAGATTTATGCCTGATAAAGAAATTTTTAAACAAAGAGATTTTTCTTTTACAACACTATGTGAAAGAATGCAAGAAAGTGCATTTTTATTAAAACAATTAACAGTTGAAATACATGATATTGTAGATGATAAACATGTATCTTATCATTATGATAATGGACTTATTTCATTTGTAGAATATATAAATGAAAACAGAAATTGTCTTCATAAAGTTGTACCAATTCATGGAATAAAAAATGACATTGAAGTTGATATTGCATTACAATATACTGATAGCTATAGTGAAGATATATTATCGTTTGTTAATAACGTAAAAACTGGTGATGGTGGAACCCATGAAGTTGGCTTTAAAACAGGGATTACAAAGGTTTTTAATGATTATGCAAGACTTAATGGTATTTTGAAAGCTAAAGATGCTAACTTTGATGGTAGTGATGTTAGAGAGGGGTTGACTGCTGTAATAAATTTAAAAGTTCCAGAAAAATATTTACAATTTGAAGGCCAAACAAAAGGTAAGCTTGGTACTCCTGAAGCTAGAAATGTTGTTGAATCTATTGTTTATGATAATTTAAAATTCTTTTTGGAAGAAAATAGGGATACTGCTGTTTCAATTATAGAAAAGGCTCAAAAGAGTAGAACTGCAAGACTCGCTGCTAGAAAGGCAAGAGAAGAAGCAAGAAATGGAAAAAGCAAAAAAGGAGAAGCAAAAAGTTTAAGTGCAAAACTTACACCACCACAAGCAAGAAATCCTAAAATAAATGAGTTATTTATAGTTGAGGGAAACAGTGCGGGTGGAACTGCAAAAAAAAGTAGAGATAGAAAATTTCAAGCAATACTTCCTCTACGTGGTAAAATTATTAATACAGAAAAAGCAAATGTGGCAGATATATTTAAAAATGAAGAAATTAATACAATAATTCATTGTGTTGGTGCTGGCGTTGGTAATGATTTTGATTTAAAAGATATTAATTATGATAAAGTTATTATTACGACAGATGCCGATGATGATGGAGCTCACATACAATGCTTATTATTAACATTCTTCTATAGATTTATGAAACCTTTAATAGAAGCTGGACATTTATATATTGCAATGCCACCATTATTTAGAGTTGATTATAATAAAGATACTAAATATTTTTGGACTAATGAAGAATTAAAACTTTATACAACAGGAAAGAGTAATTACAAAGTACAAAGATATAAAGGATTAGGTGAAATGAATCCAGGACCTTTCTGGGAGACTACAATGTGTCCTGAAACTAGAAATTTAATTAAAGTTTCAATAAATGATGCTGTTTTAGCAGAAAAAAGAGTTAATACTTTAATGGGCGATCTAGTAGAACCTAGAAAAGAATGGATTAATGAAAATGTTGAATTTTCATTGGAAGATGACTATAAAATTGCTTAAAAATTAAAAAAATTTAAATTTATATAATTTTTAAAATTGGTTAAAAAAATCGTGCAGATTTTAAGATTTCTCTAGAGAGATTTAAAGAATTTGCACGTTTTTTCATGTAGATTTTAAGAATCACGTTTTTGCATTACTTTACTTAATTTGATAAGGTTATTTTGGGCCCATTAATTAACAGAAATGGAGGTGAGGTGATGAACCGTGAACGTGTTTTATTAAAAGATAAAGTTGTAAAAAAATTACTTAATAGTGAAAATCCTACATGTCGTGAATACTTAGTTAGATTAATTAGTGCATCTACTGGTATAGATGTTCATGAATTAAGAAATAATATAGAATTAATTACTCCTAATATCAATAGCAATTCTAATTATGTAAATAATGTAAGTGATGTAATGGTTAGAGATGATAAAAATTATTACAATATAGAAATTAATTATAACAATGTTCCAATTGCAATAATAAAAAATAATGTTTATATGTATAGTAGCATATTAAGACAAGTACATAAGAGTGATGATTATAAAAATGTTAAAGCCGTAATACAAATAAATATAAACAATTATGATTTGTTTAAAAGAGGAGAATTTGTATATGATTCTATGATGATAGAAAAAAAACATCATATAGTAAGAGATAATATGTTAAGAGTCATTGATATTAATCTAGATTTTTTATCCCAAATAGACTATAATGAAGTAAAGAAAGGGTATAAATACAATCTAGAAAAGTTATTATATTTCTTTGTATGTAATAATAAAGAATTATTAGAAGGTATTTATGATGGTAATGGTTTAATGAGAGATATTAGTAAAATATTTAATATAGACATAGATTCTTTAGATGAACAACTATATTATAATTATGATGAATATATGAAAGAGGTTTCTTATGAGCAAGGTGAAATTGATGCAACATTGAAAAGAAATAAAGAAATAATAAAAAATATGTTAGAAAATAATTTTGATAAAGAAACAATCTTAAAAATCACTGAATTAGATGAAGAAAATTTAGATGAAATCATTGAAAATATTCAAAAAGATGAAGTAGAAGACAATTAATTTAAAAAAAATTAAAAAAAATTTAAATTTATATAATTTTTAAATTTGGTTAAAAAAATCGTGCAGATTTTAAGATTTCCCTAGGGAGATTTAAAGAATTTGCGCGTTTTTTCATGCAGATTTTAAGAATCACGTTTTTGCATTACTTTGCTTGATTTGATATGGTTATTTTGAAGGGAGGTGATGGTATGAAAAACATAGTATTTTTAATTGGAAGATTAGCAAATGATCCAGAAATAAAGAAGACTGAAAATGAAAAAACACATGGTTATATAACTCTTGCAGTTCAAAGAGATTTTAAAAATGCTGATGGAATTTATGAATGTGATTTTATTAGATGTACTTTATGGAATGGAATAGCTAATCAAGTTAAAGAATATTGCCATAAAGGTGATCTTGTAGGAATAAAAGGACGTATACAAAATAGAAGTTATGAAGAAAATGAAGAAACAAAATATATTACAGAAATTATAGTTGATAAAGTTAGTTTCTTAAGCACAAAAAAAGAAGATGAATTATTAGATTTATAATGAATTAATATCAAACTTGTACAAGGGATTAATTTTTGATAATTCTAATCTCATTTGTTTGTCTTTATCAATTAAATCTTTTTCATATTCTTTACATTTTATATAATTAAATTCTATAAAAGTATTTAACATATTTTCTATCATTTCTTGACTTTGTGGTAAACAGAAATTACCTGTTTGTAAACAATTTTCTATATGATATAACGTTTCCTTTAAATTATTATAATAATCTATTTCTGCTTCTTCATCTTCTTCTAATTCTTCTTCAAAAGATTTATTATTTAAACTATCGATATAATCACTAATTTCATTTTCGTGTAATTCAGTTTTAATTGTAATATAATTATCTTGTAAAATCATTCTAATTATTATATATTTAAAACTTTGTAATTCTTCTTTATCTATATAATCATTGTTATTTAAAAACAAACTATCCATTCTATTAGTTGTTAAAAATATACTTAGATAATAAGGCATATCGTCTCTATCGTATGCTTCTAAAAATTCAAATAATACTTTTCTATATAAATTTGTTATAATTTGTGTTTCTGTAAAAAGTTTATTTATTTTGTCAAATATATTTTTATTATCTTTTATAGCTTCTAAATTAATTTCGTTATTAAATGTTAATTTTCCATTAATTTGTTTTAAACTTTTAGCAATATTAGTGATTGCATATTTAGTAGTGTGTATTCTAGCGTTTAGTTCATTATTAAGAACATTTCTTAAATCATTTATGTGATTATATACAAATTTTAAATATTCTTCTTCATTATTTTTTAAAGCATAAACAATTGCATTAATAATCAAAGTGTTTTCATACTTTAAATAATATTCATCATTAAAATCTGTAATTACTCTAACATTAGGTGGTAGTTCGATTTTGAGTGGAAAGGGCGTATCATCCAATCTTTTTTCACGAGCTTCTATAATTTTATCACTATATGCCATTCTAGTTATAATATTTAATATTTCATTTTCCATACCAAATTTCCTCCCTGTTTTTAAATATTATATAAATATAATGTAATTAAATCAATAACAAATTTATATATTTTAATAGGTGAAATTATGAAATTTTATAAAATAATAGGTATTATATCAATAGTAGTATTTTCTTTTTATTTAACAGATTTTGCAACTGAATTAGCAATAAACTCAAATCCTTTAATGCAAACTATAAAAAATAATAGTGAAAATTATCAAGTTAGTAGTGTAAATGCAACAGTAAATGACAATACAATAATACCAGGTATAAAAGGTAAAAAAGTTAATGTGATGAATAGTTTTTTAAATATGAAAGACTTTGGTTCATTTAATGTCAATTATTTAATATACGAAGATATAGTACCAGAAGTATCACTTGATGATAATAAAGACAAAATAATAATATCTGGTAATAAAAAAATAAGACAAATAAGTATATTAGTTAAAAACAATGATAGTATAATAAAATATTTAAAAGATAATAACATAGAATATAGTTATTTAATTAATTATTTAGATGAATTTCATAAAGAAAATATAAATATTGAAAGTAATAAAGATAAGTTTTTAGATTTAGATACTGTATTAAAAAAGAAAGATTTAAATAAAAAGATATGTATATTAGATTATTCTAATATTGAAGTATGTAAAAATAAAAAATATTATATTGTAAAACCTAATATATATTTAAAAAATAGTAATATAGTTAGTGGTATAAATATGATAGATAAAGGTAGTATAGTATTAGTAGATGATAATTTATCTTTGGATAATTTTAAATTATTTTTAAAGAGTGTTAAAAGTAAAGATTTAAAAATAATATATTTAAGTGAAATTATTAAAGAATAATATATTATTTTGTAAAAAATTATGTTATACTTACTTATAGAAATGGTAGGGATAATATGAAGAAAAGAATTATTAGTGCAATCGTAATGTTAGCAATAGTTATACCACTTATAATTGTTGGTGGAGTTCCATATAGTTTAGCTGTTGGTTTAATTGGCTGTTTTGCATTTAAAGAATTAATTGATTTAAGACGTGATAAATTAAATGAATATCCTAGTTTAATGAAATATGTTGGATTAATAAGTATATTGATTTTAATATATTCTAATTTTGAAAAATATGGTATATTGTTTGGAATATCTTATAAAGTATTGTGTGCTATAATATTGCTTATTTGTATACCAGTAATATTATATAAAGAAAAGTATAAAGTTAATGATGCATTTCATTTATTAGCTGATGTATTGTTTTTAGGAATAGGTTTTAATTTACTTATATCAATATATAATTATGGGATAAAATATTTTATTTTGTTAATATTAATAACTATATTAACTGATACATTCGCATTATTTGGAGGAAAATTAGTTGGAAAACATAAATTTACTAAAATAAGTCCTAATAAAACTATAGAAGGATGTGTAATAGGTTCTTTAGTTTCTACTTTTGTATGTACAATGTATTATGTAAATATTATTGGAAAAGTAGATAATTTATTTGTTGTAATTTTAACTATATTATTTTTAAGTATAATAGGACAATGTGGAGATTTGTTTTTTAGTGCTATTAAAAGAGAAAATAATAAGAAAGATTTTAGTAAATTAATTCCAGGACATGGTGGTATATTAGATAGATTAGATAGTATAATATTTGTGATGTTTGCATTTATATTAATAATGAATTTTATATAGGAGGTTTGAAATGTTAACTTTAATAATTTTAATAATAATGTTAGGAATAATAATATTTGTTCATGAATTAGGACACTTTATAGTAGCTAAAAAAACAGGTGTTTATGTTGATGAATTTGCGTTAGGTATGGGGCCACAGATATTTAAATGGAAAAGAAAAAATGATCCTACAGTTTATAGTATTAGATTATTTCCAATTGGTGGATTTTGTGCTATGGCTGGTGAGGTTATAGAAGAAAAAGATAAAAAATTAAAAAAAAGTCAATATATGTGTAATAAAAAACCATTT
This sequence comes from uncultured Bacilli bacterium, assembly GCA_934097015.1. Lineage (GTDB taxonomy): Bacteria > Bacillota_I > Bacilli_A > RF39 > UBA660 > UMGS1124. The sequence goes on from CAKONF010000028.1 coordinate 8,612, forward strand.
GAAAAATTTCTAATTTTAATTGCTGGTGTCACAATGAATTTTATTTTAGCAATAGTGTTATTTTTTATACAAGGATTGATATGGGGAAGTTCAAATCAATTAAGCTATGTTGGATTAGTGACAGAAAATTCTGCAGTAGAGAGAAGTGGAATTACTGAGGGAGATAGAATAGTAAGCATAAATGGAGTAAAAACAGATACTTGGGATAAAATGCAAGTTGCTTTATCCTTAAAAAATGATAGTGATACATACGAATTCGTTGTAAAAAAAGAAGACGGTTCTATAAATAAATATGATGTGACTCCTGATAAAGAAAAAAATGAAAAAGGTGAAGAAGTAAAAGTTTTTGGATTTGGTGTTGGTAATACTTTAAATAAGGGAATTATCAATTCTATTAAATATGCTTTTATTAAATTTTACAGCGTAATATCAAGCATGGCTTTAATAATTATTAAATTATTTAGTGGAAGTCTTGGATTAAAAAGTTTAGCTGGTCCTGTTGGAATGTATACAGTTGTAGGACAAAGTAGAAAATTAGGTATACAAAATTTGATGTACCTAACTGCATATTTATCAGTTAATGTAGGTTTCATAAATGTTATACCATTTCCAGCATTTGATGGTGGAAGAATACTATTCGTTTTAATAGAAAAGATAAAAGGTAGTCCAGTCAGTCCAAAGGTAGAAAATATGATTCATACAATCGGATTTACTTTGTTAATGCTATTAATGTTATTGATTACTTATCAAGATATTTTAAGATTATTGCATAAGTAATCTTTTTTTACATATTTTTACATTTTTTTATAAAATGTCGAAAAATGTCTTTTCAAAATTTAATTTTATGTTATAATTTATTATAGGTAGGGTATAAATATAAATAGTAGATATTGTACTTGACTAAGGAAAGAGGTTAAATATGAAAAATATACTAAAAAAAATAGGGGTTATTGGTTTAGCTATAGCAGTATTGGCACCTTTTATCGAACTACCAACAGTTAAAGCTGCTAATACAGATTGTACTGACCATACAGTTATGCAATATTTATTTTTGGATGTAGCAAGCGGTTCAAAAAATGATTGGGCTACGTATAACAGAAGCAGTGGATATATAACTTACACAAAGTTTGCAAATTTATTTCCACAAACTAGCGCAGGTCAGTATGTAAACATCTTAAAAGTTGATACAGACTATGTTGATGTAGATTCTTTATCTAAATATTATTCTTCTATGAGATATCTATTAGATAAAAATGACAATGAATTAGATACAAGAAGTTCTATAGGAAGAATTGGAAAATTTACTACTAAAAAATCAGGCACTACTAGTAATGTTAAATTACTTCATGGATCTTGGGCTGTGGGAGACAGTACTAGTTTAAATTCAAGAAGTGAATTAAAGAGTGCTGGTTGGTATACTGATAATAGCAACAACGCTGAAACTTTATTTATAGATTCAACAATTCAAACAGTATTAAAAAATAAAAATTCATACGTATCTAGTGATAATGTTTTGATTTCAGCAGCAAAATTTAGTGGAACTAGATTTATTGATGCAAGCGAAGATTATAATGATGATTTAGAAAAATTCTTCTATGCTATTGCTAACGGCGAAGATGACGAATTGACAAAAGAACAAGATAACATTGATTATTTAGCTTTAAGAATTCAAAGAAAACTTAATAGTAATAACTTAACATTTGGTGTTGAATGTAATGATAGTACTAAGCCTTGTGGTGAAGGATATGATAATAAATATTTCAAATTCAATAGTTATGAAAATTTAGGTGAAACTCCTGATAAAAACAGTAATGGTAGCATTGTTGATACAAGACCTGATATACTAACTAGTGACAAGATTTATTGGCCTGTAATACTAAACGTTGAATATGAAGTATGTCCTACATCAAGTAATCCAGATGCTGAAAAATGGACTTTAAAATACGATTTAAATACAAATGATGATACAGCAACTAATAAACCAAATTCTCAAACTGCAAAAGTAGGTACTAGTATAATTGTTGATGCTAAAAAACCTAGTAGAGATGGTTATACATTCCAATCTTGGAATACTGAAAAAGATGGTAGTGGAAAGAAATATAATCCTGAAGATGAATACAAATCAGATGGAACTACTGAAACAAAAATACTTTATGCACAATGGGGTAAAGGTGGAACAACTAATAACGAAAAAACTGGCGTAGTATCTTATGTAATTGGATTTATATCAGTTGGTGTAGTAGCAGCTGGAATATATTTTGTAGCTAAAAAGAAAAATTTATTTAAACAAATTTAATGTAAAAGGTCTATAGAAATATAGACTTTTTTTTTCTAATGTATTATAATTTATTTATAGAATGAAAGGTAGTTAATAAATATGAAAAAAAATAAAATAATTTTAAATCATTGTCCTAATTATTATAAAATACAAAATTATGAGATAGATGATGAAGATTATATTACTATGAAATTGATTAGTGTGTACGAAGATTATATATTTAATATTGATATAAATGATAAAGATAGTTTAAATAAAGTTGTAGAATTAGATAGTATTTTAGGTAAATATGTTGATGATTATACCTTTAGAAAAGAAATAAAGAAAGATGTTTTAAATATAAAAGTAAGAAAAGATGATAATATTTTGGAAGCAATTGTTAATTCATTAATTAGATTATTTGACAAATATGAAGATGGATATACAAGAAATATATATTTCGCTAGGTGGATTTAATTATGGAAGAATTTTATTATGAAGAACCTACAAAAAAATATTTGTTTTTAAAATGTTTAATATTTATTTTTATTATTGGATTATTAATAGGTGTTTTTATTTATTATAAAGAAAAAAATACTATAAAATTAAAAAATATTGATGTTGAGTTAGGCAGTACTTTATCTAAAGATGTTAATGATTATTTAAAAAGTGGTAAAAAGTATTCTGATGAATATAAATTATATTTAAATGGTGTAGATGTTAATACAATTGGTAAATATAGTTATAAAGTTAAATATAATAAGCATACTAAAATTGGATATATAAATGTTGTTGATACAACAAAACCTGAAGTAGAAATGGATGATACTATTGAAATAGGCGTTAATGATACGTTTGATCCTAATATTCTAATTACTAGTTGCAAAGATGCTTCTTTACCTTGTACTGCTACATTAAAAAATGACAAAGACTATAATAAATTTAAAAGTGTTGGTACATATAGTGTGGATATAAAAGTATCTGATACTGCTAATAATTATGTTATAAAAAAAGTAAATGTTATAGTTAGTGAAAATGGAAATATGTCAAATAAAGTGTCAAGTGACTTAAATTATTATACTAATAGTTTAAATGATGATACAATAGAACATGTCTTATTTGTTAAATTAGACAAAGCCATTAACGAAGATACTTTAGAATATGAAGGATTAATTCAAGAAACTTCTGCTATAGATTTTAATAAATATGTTGATGAAGAAATAAAAGATACTAAACTAATTACTGCATATAACAGATACGGTTATGTAATTGGTATACAAGTCGAAGTCGTTTTAACAAATGGAGATAAAGTTTTAATTGAAAATAAGGGTGAAATAAATGAAGAAGACAAAGAACAAGAAGAATAAGAAAAGTAATTTGTTTTTCAAAATTATATCATATCTCTTGATATTGAGTGCTGTAGTTGCTACTATATTTTTGATATATTTTGAAATATTACCTACCATGTATTTAGTGCTATTTATAATTTTCGGTGGATTATTAATATTTTTATTCTATAAATTATTAAATAATAAAAGATTAAAAAAATGGATAAAAGTTGTGATTTCTATACCAACTGTATTATTGATTGTTGTATTTACTTTTGCATGTTTTTATGCTTATGGTACAATTGATTTCTTTAAAAATATATTTGATGTTGGAATTAGACATGACAGCTATTCTGTATATATTTTAAAAGATAGTGAATATGAAAAAATTAATGATTTAAGTGATAAAATTATTGGTGTATCTAATGTAAGTGATGATAATACTAAAAAAGCAATTGAAAAAGTTGCTAATAAAATAGAATTTAATGAATCAGATTTTGATGAATTATCTGATTCTGCAGATTGTGTTTTAAATGAAGAATGTGATGCTTTCATAGCACCAGATTCTAATGTAGATATATTAAAAGAAGATAACAGTGATTACAATAATTTGAAAGCAATATATACTTTTAATATAACGAGTAAAGTAAAAATATTAAAAAGTGATGTTGATGTTTCGAAAGATAATTTTGTTTTTTACATTAGTGGTATTGATACTAATGGTAAAGTTGCTACAAAAGCAAGAAGTGATGTGAATCTGTTAGTTGCTGTTAATCCAAAGGATAAAAAGATTTTGATGGTAAATACTCCTAGAGATTATTATGTTAAATTACATACAAAAAAAGCGATGGATAAATTGACTCACGCTGGTGTTTATGGAATAGAGGAATCTGTTGGAACTTTAGAAGATTTATATAATATAAAAATTAATTATTATGCAAGGGTTAATTTTACTACATTTATTAATATTGTAGAAAAATTAGATGGTATAACAGTTGATGTACCAGTTAACTTTTGCGAACAAACTTCTTCTAGAACTAGTGATGCACAAATATGTTTGAAAAAAGGAAGACAAAAATTAAATGGTGAACAAGCTCTTGCACTTGCACGAACTAGACATACTTTATCAGGTGGTGATAGAGCTAGAGGTGGAAACCAAATGTTGGTTTTAGAATCTATCATTGATAAAGCAATAAGTCCTTCAATAATAGTTAAATATAATAGCTTATTAAATAGTGTATCCGATTCTGTAATAACAAATGTAGACCAAAAAACTATTACTAAATTAATAAAAAAACAAATAAAAGATAATTCTAATTGGACTATAGAACAATATAGTGTTGATGGTAGCGATTCGAGTAATATCACTTATTCAACAGGTAGAAGTAAAGCTTATGTTATGGTTCCTAATGAAGAAACAGTGACAGAAGCCAAATATAAATTAGATGAAATACTAGAAACTAAAAAATATACTAGTACCACAACTACAACAACTAGTACTACAACAAAAGCTAGGTAAGTGTAATTTATTTACACTTTTTTATTTATAAAAATGTATTATATATTTTTATAGAAAGAAAGATATTTTAAGTAATATTGAAAATTAAAGGAGATTATTTATGGTATATGCAAACAGAGAAGCAACGAGACAAGCAATTAGATGTTTATTATTAAAAGAAAAAGATAACATTAAATGTATGGTGAATGAAAATAACAATGGAATAAATACAACTTTAAATGCTCCAAGTCTTCCAGCACCTACTAATATTAAATTAAGTTATAAAAATTTTCCTAATTGTAATGGTGCTATATTAGTTTATGGACCAAAAAAAGTTTTAAAAAAAGATAATACATATTAATTAGGAACTATAATATTAAATATTATTTTTATAGATTCTAAAGATTATTGATATTAATGTAATGATCTAGAATTTTTGTTGTGAAGTTAAGTAAGTAGAAATGCTTACTTTTTTGATGCTATAATTTATAATATTAATTAACCCTTTAGGAGCAATTTAGGGTAGGAAGAATGGAATAATATAAATAAAAATTCATAAAAAGGTGAAAAATCACTTTTCATTTTTTCTTGAAATAGCAAAAATAAGATATGTATAAATAACAAAAGACCTGAAAAAATAGTCATAAAAATTTAAAATATAAAAATACCTGTTTTTGCCTTAGAAATACTAAAAAATGAAAATTTATTATACACCAAAAATTCTAGAAATGAAATATCAATATCTCTTTTCTACATGCAAATAATTTACAGATCATATACAAATGGTCAACAAACAGAAAATGTGTATCTGTAAGTTTTTATATACAGATATTTTTTATTTGTAAGTTTCTTTAAAAAAATTAAAAAGTAATTAAAGAAAAAAAAAGGAAATGCAAATTTTTTCACAATAATATAAGTGTAGGGTATATTTATATACGCTTCTAGAAAGGAGTA
>CAKONF010000029.1 GCA_934097015.1 uncultured Bacilli bacterium
CACATATACATTTAAAATGTGGTACATAGATACTGGAATAGACCAAAGTAATGATATGGGAAAAACAATACAAGCAAAATTAAATATAGCAAACCTATCAAGTATGACAAACCCATATTCGGCTAATACAAATAGTTTAGCATATAATATAATAGAAAATGCAAAATCAAAAGCAAATGGAACAGAATTGTTATCAAGTCCAAAAACACAAGTTGCAACAGCAATTTCTACAAAATGGAGTACTGGTAAATTTGAAGAACAAGAACTTGATATGAGTAAACAATCATCTTGGTATTACGGTTCAACTTATGATGACGCTCAACCTTGGAATGGCGGTTCTAGTAATAGTTCTGTATCTGAATGTAGTGATACAATAGTAGGAAAATATATATCTTATCCAATGATTGGAGAGTCTTGGTATGTTAAATCATGTAAAAGTTCAACAGTAGCAATAACGGCTGATGAAATACTTGATTATGAAAAAAATATGTCTGTAGCAACAGACGATTATGGAACAAGTTATTATTATAGAGGAAATGTAATAGATAATTATGTAAATTTTGCAGGAATGTGTTGGAGAGCAGTAAGAATCGCTGGGGATGGAAGTATAAAATTAATATTAGAAGACCAAGATAGTACTTGTGCTACAAGTGATGGTAATTGGAATATACCAACAACAACTGGTGGAACAACAAAAACTGGTAATTTTGGGTATACACAATATGCGTCAAAAACGTTAACTGCTTCTGATGGTACACAAAATTCAAAAACAATATATTTAATGAATTATTTAAATGGTGGAACAAATAATGATAAATCAATGGCAACAGCATTCGAAAATTTTCAAGGTGATGACAAAAAAGTTGAAGGAACATTAACACAAAAAATAGATAAAAATCATAATGGAAAATTAATAACTGATTATTTAAAAGCAGGAGATTGGTGTTTAAACGATAAAGCGTATGCTACTAATAGTGATAATACAACAGCATTAACTAGTCAAGAAATGTTAGATAAACAAATTAAAGGTACAACATTCTATTATGACTCAAGAGTTCGTTTAAATGGAAAAACAACAAAAGAACCAACATTAAAATGTAATGGAACAAATATGAGTAAGTTTGCAGATAATACTGGTATGTATGTAGGAACATTAACAGCAGATGAAATAGTATATGCAGGAGGAATGGTATATGCTAAAAATCCAGATTATTATTTAATAAATGATTATCAAAAAACAAACCGTTTATACTTTTGGTCTTTGTCGCCTGACTACTTCAGCAGCTTCAGTGATTACGCATTCCACGTGTACAGCGATGGCTACGTCAGCATCAGCACTGTGAGCGACAACGTCAGCTACTCGTTCCGTCCCGCAGTTTCTCTAAAATCTAGTGTTCAAATAACTGGCGGAAATGGAACAAAAGAAAATCCTTATGTTGTTAAATAAAATTTTATATAAAAGATAAAGTTAAATACTTTATTTTTTTTTCTTACTTTGGTATAATTTATATATCATAGGAGAGTGTGTTATGAATAAGAAAGGGCAAGCATTGGTGGAATTTATAATTGTATTACCTATAATGATATTTGTTTTATTAGCAATTGTTGATTTAGGTATAGTTAGTTATAATAAAAATAAATTAGAAAATATAATATCTGATGTTGGTACTATGTATAAAAATAATGAAACTGATGAAGAAATAAATAAATTTATAAAAGATAATGATAAAGATATAAATTATACTATAAATAATAGCGATAAATATATAAATATAAAATTAGAAAAAAAATACAATTCTATAACACCAGGAATAGATAAGTTATTTAGAATATCTAATATAGTTGTTGAAAGGAAAATATATAATGAATAATTTTGGTAAAAGTAATGTTATTTTTGTAGTATTAATACCACTTTTTCTTGTTTTAGCACTTATTGTAGTTGATACTGTTGTTAGTTATAGTGAAAATAAAGCATTTAGAGAAAATACAGAAGAAATTATTAAAACAGTTATTCGTGATGAAGAAATAGATTATAGCGAATATAGTGAAGAAATAAAAAAAGAGTATGAAAGAAGAGGCTATGAAACAGATAGTTTAGTTGTAGTTGCTAATTCATATGAAGTTAGAGTAGAAAATGAACATAATTATTTTGGAATATTTTCTTCTTTAAAAAAAAGTTTTAGAGAACCAACAAATATTAAAATACTTGGTATAACATTTAAAGCAAAAGAAAATAGTAAAGCTTTTATAAAAGTAGTTGCAAAATATAATTATGATAATGAAATAGAATTTAATTATGAAAAGTAGGTGATAATATGGCTATTAATGGTGGTAAAATACTTTGTTTGTTTGGTGTAAAAGGTGGTATTGGTAAATCAGTACTTGCTCTTAACTTAGCTGGGGTTGCAAGCTTGAATAAAATAAAAACTTTAATAATTGATATGGATATATATGGTGGTTCAATTGCACTTGCATTAAATAAAGAGAATAATAAAACTATATATAATTTTGTAGATGATTATAATAATAATAGATTTGAAGATATAAAAAATTATATATGTACTTATAATGAATATATAGATTATATATCAAGTCCTAAAGATCCTAGAAAATCTAATAAAATAGATAGTATATATTTAGAAATATTATTAGAGAAAGCAAGATATAATTATGATTTAATAATATTAGATACTAATCATATATTGAATGAAATAAATTTAAGTATAATGGATAAGAGTGATGAAATATTATTTGTTGTTTCTAATGATATGTTTGATCTTAAAAATATGAGAAATTTAATAGCTATATTTAAAGATTTAGAAAAAGATAATTATAGAGTGTTATTAAATGATAGCTTTAGAAATGATAAGAAATATTATGATATGCATGCTATAAAAGATATTATTAAGAATAATATAGATTATTATATAAGTGATAAATATTATGTTAAAGATATTGCATCATTTATTAATAGTGGAGATATTATTACTTTAAATAAAAAATATATTGGTACTAGAGATTATAAAGTATTAGATTTAATTATAGAGAATGTGTTAGGTGAGATAAATGAAGAATGATATTGATGAAAAGAGTTTATTAAATGCTTTTGATATTGAAAGAAAGAAACCTAATGAAGAAAATATAAATGATTATGATGTTTTTCCTGATAAAGTTTTATTAGATAAATTAAGAAGTAAAATAATAGAAAATATTATTGATAAAGAAGTACCTATTGGTTTGTCTTTAGAAAGTTTTATTAATAATCAAATTGATAAATCTATAGAGGGTTATGATTTAACTAATTTAGAACGTAGTCATATTTTTAATATGATTGAAGATGAGATAAATGGTAATGGTCCATTAACTGAATTGTTAAAAGATAAAGATATTACTGAAATAATGGTAAATGGTCCTCATGAAGTTTATATTGAAATAGATGGTAGAATTAGAAAAGATGAAAGTGTTTCTTTTATAAATGATGATCATATTGTTAGAACAGTTCAAAGATTAATACAACCACTTGGTAGAACTATTGATAGTGCAAATCCGATGGTTGATTCTAGACTTAGCGATGGTTCAAGAATAAATGCTGTAATACCACCTTTAAGTGTTAAAGGACCAATAGTCACTATACGTAAATTTAAAAATGATATGGTAAGTATAGATGAACTTTTAAGAATAGGTACATTAACTAATGAAATGGCAAAGTTCTTAGAAGCAAGTGTAAAGGGAAAATTAAATGTTATTGTATGTGGTGGAACAGGTAGTGGTAAAACAACATTATTAAATATCTTAGGTAGTTTTATTGATAATATAGATAGAATTATAACTATAGAAGATGCTGCTGAATTAAAATTACATCAAGAACATGTTATTTCTTTGGAAACTAGAACTGTTAGTTATGGAGCTGGAAATGAGATAACAATTAGAGACTTAGTAAGAAATGCTTTACGTATGAGACCAGATAGAATAATTGTTGGAGAATGTCGTGGTAAAGAAGCTTTTGATATGTTGCAAGCAATGAATACTGGCCATGATGGTTCATTAACTACTATACATGCTAATGGTGTGGTTGATGCTTTAAATAGACTTGAAACATTAGTTCTTATGAGCGGACTTGAAATTCCAATAAAAGCTGTTAGAGAATATATAGTTAATGCTGTAGATTTAGTAATAAATATAGAAAGAATGGCAGATGGAAAGAGAAAAATAACTAATATTAGTGAAATTATAGGAATGAAAGATGGAGAAATTGAGTTAAAACCAATATTTGAATTTATTCAAACTGGATTAACTCAAACTAAAGAAGTAAATGGTTCTTTCAATATGGTTAAAAGAAGACCTAATGTTTTAAATAAGATAAATTCTAGAGGAATAAATATATTAGATGAAATGTATAAGAATATAAAATAAGAAGGTGTTTTAAATGAATATATCAACTATAATTATTATATTTATATTAATGATAATATTATTTGGATTTATATATATGTTATTATCTAATATATTTATAAATTATGATGATAGATTTAAAGAATATTCTATTACTAGTAAAAAAAGTAATAATTTAACTTTCTTTGAAAAAGTATTTAATGATGTTTGGAAATTAATTAAAAGATTAAGTAAATTATTAAGTAAAAGTGAATTATTAAAAAAATATGGTAATAGTTTTAGTAAATATATAAATTATAAAGATGTAAATAGAATAAAGGGAATAGATTATATAAGTATAAAATTTATTATTAGTATATTATTTAGTTTGATATATTTAATATCTACTTTATTTAGAGTTAGATATAATAGTATGATACTTTTATTGATATTTATTATAAGTTTCTTTATGTTAGATATTTATTTTAAGATAGAATTTAAAAATAGAAATAAAAGAATTGAAAATGATTTGTTAAGTGCAATAATTATTATGAATAATGCTTTTAAAAGTGGTATGAATATAATGCAAGCAGTTAATATAGTTGAAAGTGAATTAGATGGTGCTATTAAGGAAGAGTTTAAGAAAATAAATTTAGATATTAAATATGGTCTAAGTTTAGAAGTTGTATTTGAAAGATTTTATAACAGAGTAAAGATAGAGGATATTAAGTATATTGCAAGTAGTTTATCACTTATTAATAAAACTGGTGGTAATATTGTTAAAGTATTTAGTTCTATTGAAAAAAACTTTTATGATAAAAAGAAAATAAATGATGAAATGAATTCTCTTATTAGTAGTAGTGTATTTATGTATAGATTATTAACTATTATGCCTATATTATTATGTTTGATAATATTAGTGGTTAATCCAACATTCTTTTTACCATTAATAACAACTACTATTGGAAAAATAATAATATTGTTAATATTAATTTTGTATATTTGTTATGTATTAGTAGTTAAAAGAGTTATGAAGGTGAAATCATGAATAGTATTTATAGAAAAAATACAATTAAAAGATTAGATAAGAAATTTAAGTTATTGGGTATAAAATATGATAGTGTTAGATTTATGAATTATAGAATACTAATTAGTTTAATGATTTTAATTTCATTTATTATCTTGAGTGATAAAGGTTATATATATGGTCCTATATTTTCTATTGTAGTTTATTATTCTTTTGAATATTATTTAAATTTTAAAATAAATAAAAGAAAAGAATTATTAAATTATGAAGCAATATTTTATTTTCAAGTTTTATCTCTTACTTTAGAAAGTGGGAAGAATTTACAAGGTGGTATTGAGTTAACTTGTAATTCAATTGATAATGAAATGTCTAATGAGTTTAAAAAGACATTAAAAGAAGTTAGAATGGGAAAGAGTTTAAATGAAGCTATTAATGGTATGAAAGAAAGAATACCTAGTGAAGAGATAAATACTGTACTTCTTAATATTACACAAAGTGCTTTGTTTGGGAATAATATTATAGATTCTTTAAATAATCAAATAGAGTATTTAAGAGATAAAAAAATGTTAAATATAAAGGGTAAGATTAATAAAATGCCAATAAAAATAAGTGTAATATCTGTTATATTTATAATACCAATTATATTATTATTGGTATTAGGACCTGTAGTGATAAATTTCTTGATTAATAATTAATTAAATTATATAATAATTGTGAGGTGTAATTATGAGTAAATTTTGTACTAATTGTGGACAAGAATTAGATGATAATTCAACTTTTTGCTATAGTTGTGGTAAAAAATTGAATGAATCAGAAGAAAAAGTTAATAATGAAAAATCTGCAACTAGTAGTAGAAATGATAGTGGTGTTAAGATTACAACACAAAAAAGTAAAATAGCTGCTGGGTTGTTTGGAATATTTTTAGGTAGTTTAGGAATACATAATTTTTATTTAGGATATAATAGTAAAGCAATGGCTCAATTATTAATATCAGTATTATCCTGTTTTACGTTATCTTTTATAAGTGGAATATGGGGATTTATTGAAGGTATATTAATATTAACTGGTTCTATTAATACTGATGCAGAAGGTAATCCTCTTGCAGAATAAAAGAATAATAAATATATTGATGGTAAGTGGAATTATACTTCTACTTATCATTTATTTTTTTCATCCAGGATGTTTGATAAAAAATATATTTAAAATACCTTGTCCTATGTGTGGTATAACAAGAGGAATTATATCTTTTTTACACTTAAATTTTAATGAATCTTTTAAATATAATTTACTTTCTATACCAATATTTATAATTATATTATTATTTTATGTTTTATATTTAATATCTTTTATATTTAAAATAGATTTTGTTAGTTGTTATTATAATTATTTTGTGATACATTATAAAATAGTTATTTATATATTTATAATTAATTGGGTTATAAATATTTTTAAGGAGGGTTTATCTTTTTTATAAAATAAAGAAGTTAACTAATGTAAATATTATGTATTTTTGTTAATATAATTATTAAAACATATTTTAAATATGTTTTTTTTATGATATAGTTTATGTAGGGTGTAATAATGAGAAGCAATTTTAAAAATATGGATAAATTTTTATTTTTATTAATGTTGATATACACGATTTTAGGATTAGTAATGGTGTTTAGTGCTTCTAGTATGACTGCTGTATTACAATATGGTAGAAGTGAATCATACTTTTTTATACGTCAATTAATATTTGTAATAATGGCTTATATTTGTGGGTTTGTAATATTGTTTTTACCTAGTGGACTTATAAGACAAATAAAAAAAACATCTAATTTAATTGCGTTTGGAGCAATGACTCTTTTATTTTTAACACTTGTTTGTGGTGAACATATTAATGGTGCTACTAGTTGGTTTAAAATAGGTCCTATAAATATTCAACCTAGTGAGTTTGTTAAAACGATGATGATATGTTTTATTGCTTTTTCTTTTAATAATCCAAAGAAAGCATTATATAAATATAAGTTTTTAGTGCCTTTTATATATGTAGTAGTTTGTTTTACTTTAATATTTTTACAACCTGATTTAGGTACTGCAATGATAATAGCAATTATAGCATTTTTTATGTTTATGGCTTTGCCTTTAAAAAATAAGAGTTTACAAAAATTAAAAATTATTGGTGGAGGAGTAGCTATAGTAGGAGCGTTTTTATTCTTTATGGGAAGTGATGTTTTAAATAATGTTTTAAATGAAGAACAATTAAGCAGATTAACATATAAAAACCCATGTGCTAGATATAGTGAAAAAACAGGATATCAAGTGTGTAATGGGTATATTGCAATTAATAATGGAGGTTTATTTGGTGTAGGACTTGGAAATAGTAAACAAAAATATTTATATTTGCCAGAAGCTTATACTGATTTTGTATTTCCTATAGTAGTTGAAGAATTAGGAAGCCTTGCAGCAGGTTTAATTATATTTGGATTTATTATAATGTTATATAGAATTTTAAGGATTGCTAAAAGTAGTGAAACATTAACTGGATCTCTTTTAGCGTATGGAACATTCTCATTTATAACGGCACACCTTCTAGTTAATTTATTAGGTGTTACTGCGTTAATTCCATTAACTGGGGTTCCATTGCCATTTCTAAGTTGTGGTGGAAGTTTTACATTTAATTTAATAATATTATTATTTATAACATTAAAGGTAAGTATTGAAAATAAAAATATAAAATTAAAAAGAGAAATCAATAGTTTATAGGAAAGGAATGATTAATTTATGAAAAAAATATTGGTTACTGGAGGTATAGGATATATTGGAAGTCATACATCAGTAGAATTATTAAATGCTGGATATGATATTGTAATTATAGATAATTTATCTAATAGTAAAATAGAGGTTGTTGATAAAATAAAACAAATTACTGGTAAAGATTTTAAATTTTATAATGAAGATGTTAGAAATGAAAAGGAATTAGATAAAATATTTAAAAAAGAAAATATAGATGCTGTAATACATTTTGCTGGTTTGAAAGCTGTTGGTGAGAGTGTAGAGAAACCTATTTTATATTATCAAAATAATTTAGAAAGTACTTTGTCATTATGTAAAGTGATGAATAGATATAATGTTAAAAAATTAGTTTTTTCATCAAGTGCCACAGTGTATGGTAGTCAAGATGTTTTACCTATTAAAGAAACAGCAAGTTTAAGTACGACTAATCCATATGGTTCTACAAAATTGTTTATTGAATATATTTTAGATGATATTTATAAAAGTGATAATGATTGGAGTGTAATTAAATTAAGATATTTTAATCCGGTAGGAGCACATGAATCAGGTTTAATCGGAGAAGATCCTAATGGTATTCCTAATAATTTAATGCCTTATGTTAGTAAAGTTGCAATGAAGGAATTGCCATATCTTAATGTATTTGGCGATGATTATAAAACTAAAGATGGTACTGGAGTTAGAGATTATATACATGTTGTTGATTTAGCTAAAGGACATATTAAAGCATTAGAATATATTGATAATAATAAAGGTTGTATTGCTGTTAATTTAGGTACTGGAGTAGGTTATAGTGTACTTGATATAGTAAAAGCTTATGAAAAAGTAAATGGAATAGATGTACCTTATAAAATAGCTCCTAGACGTGATGGAGATATAGCAGAATGTTTTGCTGATCCAACAAAGGCACGTGAACTTTTAAACTGGAAAGCTGAAAAAGATTTAGATGATATGGTAAAAAGTTCTTACCAATTTGTTTTAAAAAATAAATAGAGAATGTCATTATTGACATTTTTTAATATAATAATTTTTATTAAATATATATACTACTTTTTTAGTATATTAAATGATATAATTAAATTGATTTAAATATAGAAAGTGATGTTTATATGAATAAAAAAAATGATATTAATAAAATAATTATGTTTACTTGTATATTAGTTGGTACTTATTTAATAATAACAAATTTTAAATTTGTAAGTATTATAATTAATAAATTATTTAAAGCAATATTTCCGTTTATTTTGGGAATAGTATTAGCATTTGTTTTAAATATATTTATGGTTAAAATAGAGAAAATGTTTAATAAAGTTAGTAAGAATAAAATAAATAAAAGAACTAATAGATTAATATCTTTAACTATTACAATATTATTATTTGTTTTTATAATAACATTTATATTATTAGAATTAGTTCCTGAACTTGTAAATAATATAGAGAGTTTAATAAAAAATATACCTATTATGATTGGAAATGTTGAAAAATATTTATTAAAATTATTGTCTAATTATCCCAGTATTCAAAAGAATATTATTGATATATTTAATGATACAACAAATTTAAATGATATTTTGAAAAGAATTTTAAATTATTTAGTTAATGGTTCTATAAATGTAATTACTAGTTTTATAAGTAGTGTTATTACAATATTTACTGCTTTAGTTTTTGCTTGTTATATGTTAAGTCAAAAAGAATATTTAATTAATGGTATTAAAAAAGTATTGAATGCTTATTTAAGTAAGAATAAAACTGATAAGATATTTAGTATTGCAACATTAAGTAATAATACTTTTTCTAAATTTGTATCAGGTCAATGTTTAGAAGCTTTAATATTAGGAAGTATATTTTTTATAGTTCTTAGTGTATTTAAGTTTCCTTATGCTCTTTTGATATCAATATTAACTTGTATAACTGCTTTGATACCTATATTTGGTGCTTTGATTGCAATGGTTATTGGAACAATATTAATTTTAACAATTAGTCCTCTAAAAGCAATTATATTTATGATTTTATTTGTTATTATTCAACAAATAGAGGGAAATTTAATTTATCCTAAAGTTGTTGGTAAGAGTGTTGGATTAAGTCCGATTTGGACTTTACTTGCAATTACTGTTGGGGGAAGTTTATTTGGTATAGTTGGAATGCTTGTTGGTTTGCCGCTTGCAAGTATATGTTATGCAATATTTGTAAAAGATGTAAATAATAGAATTAAAGCAAAATAGTATTATGATAATCATAATATTATTTTTATTTTATATACTTTTACTAGAGGTGAATTATGAAGAAATTTGTAGTATTTGTATTATGTTTTTTTATGTTAACTGGAAGTGTTTTTGCAACAAATGCTAAAGGAAGTATACTAATGGAATATTCTACAGGTGAAATATTAATGGAAGAGAATTCATTTCAACATATGTATCCTGCTAGTATGACTAAGATGATGACACTTTTATTGATAATGGAAAGTATTGATAATGGAAAAATAAAACTTACTGATAAAGTGACAGTTAGTGAAAATGCTTCTAATATGGGAGGAAGTCAAGTATATTTGAATGTTGGAGAAGTTATGAGTGTTGATGATTTGATTAAAAGTATATGTATTGCGAGTGCTAATGATTCAGCAGTAGCGTTAGCTGAATTTATTGCAGGTAGTGAAGAAAAATTTGTAAAACTTATGAATAATAAAGTAAAAGAATTAGGACTTTCTAATACAAACTTTGAAAACGTACATGGACTTCATAGTGAAAATCATTATAGTTGTCCTAATGATATGGCTGTAATAGCTAGAGAACTTTTAAAACATCAAAAAATTTTAGATTACTCTAGTATATATGAAGAATATTTAAAAAAGAATGATGGAACAAGTGTGTGGATGGTTAATACGAATAAAGTCGTATACTAAAAATGCTATAGTGAAAAATTACTATAGTATTTTTTATTTATAAATAAGGGTTTTATCAAAAACTAACATACAAAATAAATTTGTTTGTAAGTGAATATTACTATAGTGTTTTGGAATATTTGAATAACTAACCCGTATAATTAGATGAATGAGTTAGAAAAAAGGAGGTTGATATATGACTTGTTTATCTAAAAACAAAGCCATCGAGATTATGAAGTTTTTCTTAAATACTAGTGTTCCAAAAATTTTAAGTGAAAGGAAAGGTATTGCTTCTAATTAGGAAGGAGTGTTATTAACTTATGCAGACAGCAATTTATTGCAGGGTATCTACTGAAGAACAAGCTACTGAAGGATTTAGTATTCACGCTCAAAAAGATAAATTAACTAAATATGCGGAAAGTAATGATTGGGATATAGTAGATTACTATGTTGATGATGGTATAAGTGGTAAAAATTTAACTGATAGGAAAGAAGTATCAAGACTAATTGAGGATGTAAAGAAAGGAAAAATAAATAATGTTTTAATATACAAACTAGATAGACTTACTAGAAGTGTTAAAGACCTTATTTATTTAATAGAATTATTTGATAGTCATAATTGTACTTTTAATTCTCAAACAGAAAAAATAGATACTTCAAATGCTGTTGGAAGAATGTTTGTTAAGATTATTGGAATATTTGCAGAATTTGAAAGAGAAAATTTAGCAGAAAGAGTTACTTTTGGATATGAACAAAAAACTAAAGAAGGTAATTATACTAATTGTAATGGAGTTTTTGGTTATGATTATTTAGCGGGTATTGGGAAACTTAAAGTTAATAAAAATGAAGCAATTTATGTTAAGAAAATATTTAATTGGTATTTAGATGGTGAATCTATGGTTAAAATTGCTAAAAAGTTAAAAGATTTAAATATACCAACTAAAAGAGGAGGGCATTGGAATCAATCAACTATTTATTCAATACTTACTAATCCTCTTTATATTGGAAATGTAAGGTATGGAGTAGGAAGAAAAAATGGTTTTGAAGTAAGTGGCAAAAATATAACACCTATTATTAATGATGACTTATTTAATAGTGTTAGCAATTTGATGAAGAAAAGAAAGAAATTTCATAACAAGAAATACTCTTCTGATGATACTTATTATTTTAGAGTATTAAGATGTAGTTTGTGTGGAGGGAAATATCATGCTAGGCAACAACTTCAAAGTGGCAAAAAATATATTACTTACCAGTGTAATGGTCATAACAACAGTAGCTGTAATGCTCCAGGATTTTCTCATATTAAAATAGAAAATGCATTTATTAATTATTTAGAAAATATTAAAGATTTAGAATTTGATAAAAGTATTTTAAAGAAAGAAAAAAAGATAATAGAAAATAATGATACTTTAGATTTACAAGAACAAATTGAAAAATTAAATAAAAAGAAAAAAGATATGACAGAATTATTTAGTACTGATGAAATTGATTACGATACTTTTAAAGAAGTAAAAATTGTAATTGATTCTAAATTAGAAGTGTTAAATAATGAGTTAGATAAAATTAATAAATATTCAAATGAAGAAGATCTAACTAATGAAGAAATTATTAAAGAAGTTATAGTTAATTTAAAAAATAATTTTATTCATTTAAACAATCATGAAAAAAAGATGTTTCTAGAAAGATTTGTTAAAGAAATAAAAGTAAGAAAGGAAGGTAATGATGTAAAACTAGACGAAGTAATATTTTAAATGGTTCACTTAAATGTGAGCCTTTTTATATGGAATAGTTTTAATTTGGAAAGGTGGATGATTTGACGAAAAAATTTAAAGGAAGTGTTTATTATAGATAAATATGTTTTGGTATATGCTTATGTACCAGAACATTTTTTATCTAGAAAGGATTTATCTTATTTAGATAAATTAATTTATATAAGAATAGTAGGTTTTTGTAGAAATGATAAATATAATAATACTTGTTTTGCTAGTAATGGTTATTTTGCTAATTTATTTTGAGTTAAGCCAAAAGCAATATCTGTTACAATAAAAAAGTTAAAAGATTTAGATTTAATAAATGTTAAATATATTAGAAATGAAAATCTTGTTAAACAAAGAAGTATTACTTTAACAAGTAATATATGGAATCAAAAAAGTAATAATGAAGTAGTAAATAAGGAAGAAGAAATTACTTATATGAAGGAATATAATAATAAGATAAATAATAATAAAGGAATATTTAATAAAATTATATCTTATGATACAGATGGTGTTATGTTATGACATGGTAAAAGATGTGAATCAGTAGAACCTACTGAAGAAGAAAGAAAAGAAATGGAAGTTTTATTAAGTGAATTTAGAGAGAGTGATGATTTGACAAATGAATAAACAAATATTAAAATTAAATAAAGAATAGAAAGTGCTAGTACATATTTTTATGTTTTGTATTAGCACTTTTTTCTTTGATGAAAGAGAGGTGTTCATAAAAATATAATATGTTGAAGTTCATCCATAGTTTTTACTAGTATGGTAGTAAGTTGGATTATTCTATGGATTGAATTTTATTAGGAAAATAAAGGATAAAAAAAGAGTTATGGATGAATTCTTCCATAATTTAATGTCAATTTTGCAAGTGCAAAATAAGATTTGATAGCAGTGTTTGCCCTTTGTTTATAGGAGAAAATAAGAATATGCTATCAATTCCTTTATCCTGCTTTAAAAATAATCCTAAAAAACAGAAAGAAAAGTGATGTGTATCGGGTTATTCCCTAAAAGAAAGGAAAATTATTATTGTTAAAAATTAGATTAAATATATTATGTAAG
>CAKONF010000030.1 GCA_934097015.1 uncultured Bacilli bacterium
AAGCAAATCAAGAACTAGAAAGTGCAAAAATTGAAGCAAATCAAGAACTAGAAAGTGCAAAAATTGAAGCAAATCAAAAATTAGAGAGTGCTGAAATTGAAGCAAATAAAAGATTAGAAAATGTAGAGCTTGAAGAAGAAAAGATTAAACAAAGTCGAAAAGAACTTGAACAAGAAAAAATATCCTTAGCAAAAGCATTAAAAGCCGAAGGATATCCAACAAATAAAATAACAAAAATTACAAAGTTATCAAAAAACGTTATTATGATGTTATAAAATAATCACTTATGTGATTTTTTATATTGTAGAAAATAATTATTTCAAAATAAAACATAAAAAGCATTAACTAAGTTTGCTTTCAATCTGTCTATATACTTCTTCTCTACCCTTTTTAGTTATGCTAGAAAACAATACTAAACTATCTTCTTCTTTAATTTTTAAAGTTTCTCTAATAATTTTTTCTTGTTTATCTTTTTGACTAGACTTAACTTTATCATATTTAGTAGCAATTAAACAAACTGGTAAATTATAATATTTTAGATAATCATACATTAAAATATCATTTTCTCCAGGTTTATGTCTAAAATCAATTAACATAAATACCATTTTTAAATTATCTCTTTTAGTTAAATACTCTTCAATCATTAAACCAAATTTCTTTTGAGTACTTTTAGATACATTTGCATAGCCATATCCTGGAACATCAACTAAATAAAAATTATTATTTACTAAATAAAAATTTAATGTTTGTGTTTTTCCTGGCTTACTACTAGTACGAGCAAAGTTTTTTCTAGCAAGAATAGTATTTATGAAACTACTTTTACCAACATTACTCTTTCCAACTAACAAAAACTCATCTTTCATATCTGTAGGATATTGACTTGTTCTAACTGCAATATTTGTTAAATCCGACGATTCTATTTTCATAATATTCATCCACCCAATATAATTATATAAAATAATGTAAAATAATGCAAATTTGTTATTATTTATATAGAATTTAGAGACTTTATATTATATAATTAAATAAGGTGATGTATGTGTTATATCCTGGAAGTATAAACAAAGAATATAAAAGAAATATATCTCATAAAAATAGAGGTATGAAATTAGAAAACTTAATAAATTTAACTAATGAATATTATATTAATAATGATATAGCAATAATATATAAAAAACCTACTCCAATATTAGTATGTAATGTAGATTATAAAAAAAATAAAATATTAGAAGGATATTATAAAGTACCAAGCACATTAGATTATAATGGAATATATAAAGGTAAATATATAGATTTTGATGCAAAAGAAACTTTAAATAAAACTTCATTTCCATTATCTAATCTACACGATCATCAATTATTACATATAAAAAGAATTATTAATCATGGAGGAATAAGTTTTTTAATAATTAAAATTAATAGTTTATATTACTTATTAGATGGTAAAGATATTATTGATTTTATTTTAAAAAATGATAGAAAAAGTATTCCGTATAGTTATATAAAAGAAAAAGGATATATTATAAAAGAAGGTATAACACCAGCACTTGATTATATTAAAGTAATTGAAGAAGTTTATTTTAAGGAGGATGTATAATGAAAAAAACAACTTATACAAAGAAAGATAAAGTAAAAATGCCTAAAAAAAATAAGATTGAAAAAAAGAAAAAAGAAATAGAAAAGTTAGAAAATGAAAAATTAGATTTAACTAACATTTATAAATATAAAGGTAAAGAAAGAACAAAGGCAAAAATTAGAAATAATGCTAAAGTAGCTAAATTTGAAGCTAATAAGTTAAAATTAAAATATAAAAAAGGTACTTTAGGACAAAGATTATTAATTTTATTTATGTTATTTTTAATATTTTGTTTAACTATTGGAATCATATTTACTTTATATATAATAATTAATTCACCAAAATTTGATACAAGTAATTTATATAGTAAAGAATCAAGTGTTTTATTAGATAAAAACGGTAATGAATTTGCTCGACTTGGAACTGAAAACAGAGAACTAGTTAATTATGAAGAATTACCTCAAGTATTAATTGATGCTATAGTTGCAACAGAAGACTCAAGATATTTCCAACATAATGGTATTGACTTAGCAAGATTTTCAAAAGCCGTTGCAGGACAACTTGTAGGACACTCTAATGCTGGTGGTGGTTCTACTTTAACAATGCAAGTTGTAAAAAATGCTTATTCTGATAAATCAAGAAGTGGCATTAAAGGAATCATTAGAAAATTTACTGATATTTATATGTCGGTATTCAAAGTAGAAAAAACATATACAAAAGAACAAATTTTAGAGTTTTATGTCAATATGCCTTATTTAGGAAGTGGTGCATACGGTGTAGAACAAGCCAGTCAAAAATATTTCAATAAAAGTTCTAGTGAATTATCATTAGTTGAAGCAGCTACTATCGCTGGCCTATTCCAAGCACCAGACGCATATGATCCATATAGTCATCCTAAAACTGCTGAATCAAGACGTAATTTAGTATTAAATTTAATGTACAGACATGGTTATATAAATAAAGAAGAAAGAGATATTGCAAGAAGCATTCCTCTTGAAAATACTTTAGTTTCAACGGGAAAAACAGTTAATAAATATCAAGGATTTATAGACACTGTTGTTAAAGAAGTTATTAATAGAACTGGAAATGATCCAGCAACTACATCAATGACTATATACACTACCCTAGATCCAGAAAAACAAGATGTAATTGAAGGTATATATAATGGTGATGGATATACTTGGAAGAATGATAAAGTGCAAGCCGCAATGGCTGTTATAGATGTTAAAGATGGTAGCATTACTGCTATAGGTGCTGGTAGAAACAAAAAATCTGAACGTAGTTATAATTACGCAACGATGATTAAAAGACATCCAGGAAGTACCGCAAAACCTATTTTTGATTATGGTCCTGCTTTTGAATATTTAAATTGGTCTCCAGGAAATACAGTAGTTGATGATACTTATACTTATAGTGGTGGCGGAAGTATTAAAAACTGGGATAATAGCTACAAAGGTGTTATGACCGCACGTGTTGCACTTGCATCAAGTAGAAATATTCCTGCCCTATATACTTTCCAACAATTAAGTCAAGATCAAATAAAAGAATTTGTAACGAATCTAGGAATAACACCTCAATACGAAAATGGTTATATTAATGAATCACATAGTATTGGAGGATTCGATGGTGTTAATCCATTACAAATGGCTGCAGCATATGCAACATTTGCAAGAGGTGGTACATACATAGAGCCATATAGTTTTACAAAAATAGAATATACAAATTCCGGTGAAACATTTACTGTTAAACCTAAAAAAGTTAAAGCAATGGAAGAATCTACTGCTTACATGATAAATATGGTACTAAAATATGCTGTAACGAGTAATAATGTTTCTACAGGTACAGTAAGTGGAACAGACGTAGCTAGTAAGACTGGTACATCTACAGTAGATTCAGCTTTCAAAAAAGCAAAAGGAATTACAGGAAATATTATAGGTGACTCATGGCAATTAACATATTCACCTGATTATTGTATCTCACTTTGGTATGGTTATGATGAAATCACTAAAGAATATTATTTATCAAATAGTGAAGGTTCATCACAAAGACGTGCTATAAGTAAAATACTAGGAAGTAAAATATTAAAATCAAATTCTGTTTGGGAAAAACCAACTAGCATAGTATCAGCAGAAGTTGAAATAGGAACAGATCCATTAGAATTAGCAAGTCCAGCAACTCCAGAAAATTTAAGATCAACAGAAATGTTTAAAAAAGGATCTGCACCAACAGAAACATCTACAACATTTAGTACATTAGATAAAGTCAGCAATCTAAACTATACAAATACTGATACAGGAATTACAATTACATGGAAGGGTATTGCTACACCAAAAGCATTAGATGCAGAATTCTTAAAAGAAAAGTTTGCAAATAATGTATACAAATATTGGGGTGACAAATATTTAAACTATACTATATCTAGAAATAATGAAATATTAGGTAATGTTGGTTATGCAATTTATTTAAATGGAACATATTTAACAACTACAACAGATACAAAATATACATATAATGGAATTATATTAGATAAAGCTGAAATAACAGTTAAAACAACTTATACGAATTACAACGGATGTGATTCTGAAGGAGTCAGTATTGAAGTTAAACCATCAAACAATATTCCAGAAACAACTACAAAACCAATAACTCCATCAGAAAATAATGATTTTGAAATAAGAATTAATGGAAGTAATTCAATGACAGAAAGTGATTATAGAACGCTAAAAAATTCTGGAACATTAATTACTGTAGTTGATAAAGATGGAAAAACTGTACCAAATGATAACGTGGCAATTGAATATATAGAAGATAGCAAGCAAATAATTATTAATGTAAAATATCAAGGAAAAACAAAAAGTAAGTCTATTAATATAGTTAATGATTAAACAAACAGTAAAATGTTTGTTTTTTTAGTCAAAAAAAATATATCAATTAGATATATTCTATGATACTATCAAGTATTTCTTTATCTTTTATTATTCTTCTTATATTTATACTATTACTATATAAGTTTAATTTATCTTCATAATAATCAAGTTTATCTTTTATTATTTTTATTTGTTTGCTAACAGCATTTTTAGAAACATTATCATTTATAGCAATCTCTTCCATTGTTAAATTATCATAATAATAATCAATAAAATATTCTTGTTGTTTTGAAGTTAATAAATTTTTATAATATTCAAATAATGTTATTAAATAATCTCTCTCTTCCATTACATCATATCCTTAAATAATCCATAAATATATTCTTCAATATCAAATGATTTAAGATCATCTAATCCCTCTCCTAAACCTATAAATTTAACTGGTATACCAACACTTTCTTTAATTGCAAGAACAATACCACCTTTTGCAGTACCATCTAATTTAGTTAATACTATACCAGTAATATTAGTTATACTTTTAAAACTTTCTGCTTGTAAAATACCATTTTGTCCTGTTGTAGCATCTATTATAAGTAAAGTCTCATGAGGTGCATTAGGTATTAACTTTCCTATAACTTTATTCACTTTCTCAAGTTCATTCATTAAATTAACTTTATTTTGAAGTCTACCAGCAGTATCTATTAATACTATATCAGCATTTTCTTTTTTTGCAATTTCTAAACCTTCATAAACTACACCAGCTGGATCAATTTTCTCTTTTCCAAAGAACAATGAATTAGTTCTATCTGCCCATATTTTAAGTTGTTCTACCGCTCCAGCTCTAAAAGTATCTCCTGCAATAAGCATAACTTTTTTACCTTCTTTATTATATTTGCTTGCAAGTTTACCAATTGTTGTAGTTTTCCCTACTCCGTTAACACCAACAAATAAAAGTACTGTAGGTCCATCTTGACTCATATTTATTTTATCAGTAATACTTTCTCCTTCAACATATATCATAAATAATTCATCAACAATTACTTCTTTTAAAAATTCTGTATCAGTAATGTTTTCGTGTTTTACACGTTTCTTTAATCTTTCCAAAAATTCAAATACAGTTTTTACACCAATATCAGCTTTTATAAGTAAACTTTCTAATTCATCAAAATATTCATCATTAACTTTGGTATATTTTATTCCTAATAAATTAAGTTCATTTACAAACTCTTTCCTTGTTTTTTCTAAACCTTTATCATATACTTCAATATCTTTCTTTTCTTCTTTTTTAAATACATTTTTAAATTTATCAAATAATCCCATATTATTTCTCCTTTACCATATCTTTTATTGGTGCATAACTTTTTCTATATCCTGGAATTAAACCATATTCACGAATTGCTTCTATATGTTTTTTAGTTGGATAACCTTTATGACTTCCAAAACCATACATAGGATATTTTTTATCTAACTCATACAACATACTATCTCTTGAAACTTTAGCAATTACACTTGCAGCAGCTATACTTTCACTTTTGGCATCTCCTTTTATTATACTTAATGTTGGTATATCAATATCAAGTGGCATTGCATCAATGAGTACATATTCTGGTTTAATTTTTAAATTATTTATAGCATCTTTCATAGCTAGTTTAGTTGCCTCGTAAATATTCACTTCATCTATCTTATCCTCATAAATAATACCTATACCAATTGCAATAGCATCTCTATAAATAATTTCATAAAATTCATTACGTTTTTTTTCACTTAATTTTTTAGAATCTGTCAAACCTTTTAATTTATAATTTTCTGGAAGAATAACGGCTGCAGCAACAACAGGACCATAAAGTGGCCCACGCCCTACTTCATCTACCCCAGCAATTAATTTAATTCCTTTACTATATAAATCCTTTTCATATTGTAATAAATCTATATTATCTTCTTTTATTGCCATTAAATTTACCTTCTTCATCTTTCGTATAGCCATTATTTAATTGAGAATTTATTCCACCTCTTACTAAACCATCTTTCTTTGCATTTTGAAGCCATAATTCGATTTCTTGATATTCTAATTCTGAAACATAATCTTTTGCTTCTTTCAAATATCTCTGTATAGAACTTGTAGGAATATGTACTAACTCGGACAATTCTCTTATATTAGATACTTTATAATAATTATTTAAAACAATATTTATTTTTTTATGTTTAGACATTTTGCTATTAAATGAAACATTAGTATTTATTTTTTCTTGTTTTAATTTATCTATAAAATCATAATCTACTGGATATATTTTACAAAGTTGTTCTAAAGTTTTAAAATTATTTAAAATTCTAGAATCAATTTTATAATAAGTATTTCTTACTAAAGATTTAATAAAAGTAGTGTATGCTTCTCTAGCTAAATTACTATAACACATTTCTCTATTAGACAACTTAGTAAGAACATATCTTACGTACATTTCTTCTAGTGATATCTTAATTCTTTTTGAATCATTTAACAAAATATTTTTTCTTACTGTATTTTCTTCATTTTCTAAAACACTTAATAAAATATATTTATCTAAAAAATTTGCATCAAAAAATAAATCTACAAATGAATAATTGTTTTTAAATGCTTCAATTATATCTTTTTTACTTAAGCCTATATTATCAAAAAAATTAATCATGTTATCAACTGCAATTTCAAATTCTTCAACACTGTGTCTTAAAATACTAGAATTTTTATTATGTATTAAATTATTTGTAAACTTAACACAAAAATCAATAAATTCTTCTTTATTCATATAATTTCCAAGTTCTAATTTACTAATTAAAACTCTTCTTATTAATTTTGTTTTTAACTCTGTTTCAGCTTTCATATTCACTCATCCTATCAAATGTTATTCCTCTTATGTATTCATTTTTAACATCATTTAATATAAATTCACTAACTCTTTCATAATCAACTTCGCCACCACTAATAATAGCACCTATTTTTTTTCCAATACAATCATAAGTTTCACATATATCTTCTTCGACGTTTTCAATATTATATCTTTCTTTTAATATATTATTATAATATTTATCTAGTATATTTAATATATATATAGCAAGTTCATCTTTATCTAATATCTCTTGTTTTATGGCAGTCATGCTAGCCAAATTAAGAGCAACTTTTTGATCATCAAATTTAGGCCATAATATACCAGGTGTATCTAAAAGTAATATATTACTTTTTGTTTTTAACCAAACTAAATTCTTAGTGACTCCAGGTTTATTGCCAACATTTGCTACTTTTTTACCTGCCATTTTATTAATTAATGTACTTTTACCAACATTAGGTATACCAATTACTAAAGCCTTAATAACCTTTTCTTTCATACCACTATTTGTTCTTTTTTGATTGATAGATTCCATTAAAAAATTAGTTTGATTGATTATTTCTTTTATAGATTCATTAGTATTTAAATTTGCTTTTATAACTTTATATCCTTTATTTTCATAAAAATTTATCCATTTATTAGTTTCTTCTTTATCACATAAATCATATTTAGTCATAATAAGTATTCTAGGTTTATTCTTTATAGTATTATCTATATCGACTATTTTACTAGAATAAGGTATTCTGCTATCAATAAGTTCATATACTACATCTATAAGTGGTAATAACTCACTTATTTGTCTTTTTGTTTTTTGCATATGTCCTGGAAACCAGTTTATATTTGTTTTATTTTCATTCATTTTTTTCACATCCTTGTTTATTAGTAAATGTTAAAATGATTATAAAATAAGAATTATAGTTGATATAACTAAACCTTTATCATCATAATTTTTTAGATTTTCTAAATTAAAATAATAAAAACATTTACTATATTATACTTTTCGAATTCTGTTAATGCTTTATCGCATGCTATTTTGTGCGATATTTTTCCTGCATCTTCTAATATGCCTATATTATCAAGTAATAAACATTTATTTACTTAACTATTCCAAAATCTTTTATAGGAAATAAAATTAATTTAGTAGTACCAGTAATATTGTCCTTACTAATAGGTCCAATTATTCTACTATCTATAGAATCTCCTCTATTATCACCCATAACAAAATAATAATTATTTTGAATAGTTATACCATCTTTGCATAAATCACCATCATTTATGCAAGTCTTAGATTTTGTTTCATCATCAATAAAACTTTCTTCAACTTTTTTACCATTTATATATAAAATACCTTTATCATCTTTAATTTCATATTTTATTTTTTCTCCTGGTAAACCAATTACTCGTTTTATTAAATAAGATTCAGTTGTTTTAACAACAACTATATTAAATCTCTTAATATCATTTATTTTATAATTAATTTTATTTAATATCATTGTATCACCATCATGTAAGGTATTTACCATACTAGTACCATTTACTTTAATAGGAGTAATTAAAAAAGTTCTTATTAATACCACACACATTATTATAATTGCATATGGTACTAACTCTTTTAATGAATCTTTATAAGTATGTTTTTCTTCTTTTTTCATATATATCACCTATTTAATTATAAAATAAAAAGTACTAAATTTAAAGTACTTTTAAATATATATTGTTGCAAATATATAAACTAAACCTAATATAATTGGTATTATTAAACTTAATCCAACAATAAAATAAAATGATTTATCATTTTCTAATATTTCTTTCATATCTATACCCTTTCTAATTCATTACTCTTTTAAACATTCTTTCAAGTTCATATTTTGTAAAAGTTATAATAGTTGGTCTTCCATGAGGACAATTATAAGGATTATCACACAATACTAAATCATCTATTATAGTTTGCATTGCATCTTGTGTTATTCTAGTATTTCCTTTTACACTCATCTTACAAGCTAAAGTTTTAGAAACACTATCATAAAATTTTATCCTATCAATATTATAATCATTTATTACTAAATCTACAAGCTTATTAATACTTTCAAATTCAAATCCAGGTAATAACCAACTTGGATGGCTTTTAAAAACTAGCGTATTAATACCAAACTCTTCTATTCCAAAACCCATATCAGTAAGAATATTTTTTCTTTCATTAAACTTTATATAATCACTAGGATTAAGTTCTATAGTATATGGAATTAATAAATTTGTTATATGTATATCCTGTTCTTTTAAATGTTTTAAATATCTTTCATAGTTAACTCTTTCTTGTGCTGCATGTTGGTCTATTAAATACATATTATTTTCATTTTCACACACTATATAAGTTCCCATTACTAAACCACAAGGATATAATTCTAATTTTTTTAACGTTTCATTCTTATTATCATCATTTACTTTTTCTTTAGTTATATCACTATTTACATTACTCTCTACTTTTCTAAAATCAAATTTAACTTGTTCATCATTTAAGACTTTTAAATCTTTATTAATAACATATTCTTTTGCTTCATTATTATTTATAATAGGTTTATTATATTCATTTAGTATACCAATTTCATTATCATTTATTTTTTCTTTTACTTCTATTTTTGGAATTAATAATGCTTTATATAATGCTTCTTTAATAGTTTTAGTGACCAACTCATTTAATTCATATTGTTTAGAAAACTTTATATCTTGTTTAGTAGGATGTATATTTACATCTATTATAGTTGGGTCTGTTTCTATATTAATTACTACTATTGGATATTTTATATCAGGTTTATATGTATAATATGCATCATTTATTGCTTTATTTAATTCTATATTTTTTACTATTCTACCATTTACCATAGTAGTCATATGATTTCTATTAGATTTTAATATAGTAGGTTTACAAACATACCCATTTATATCATAGTCTTCACTACTAGCATTAATACTAACCATATTACTACTAACTAAATATCCATATATTTCATATATAGTTTTAAGTAAATTATTAGAACCACTTGTACTTACTATAACTTTATCATTATTAGTTAATGTAAATTTTATTTCTGGATGAGTTAATGCTAATTTTTCTATATACATTACTATACTGGATAATTCTGTTGTTTCACTTTTTAAATATTTTAATCTAGCAGGTGTATTATAGAATAAATCGCTTACTGTAAATGTAGTACCAATTCTAGCATCACTTTTCTCCTCTTTAATTAATTTTCCTCCATGTATTTCTATTAATGTTCCAGCATTTCCTGTGCTAGTTTTAAGTATTACTTTAGAAACAGATGCTATACTTGGTAAAGCTTCTCCTCTAAATCCTAATGTATTTATAAAAAATAAATCATCATCTCTTAGTAATTTACTTGTAGCATGTCTACTAAAAGCTAAGAGTGCATCATCACTTTCCATACCTATTCCATCATCAGTAACAGTTAAACTTTTAATACCAGCATTAACTAAATCAATTTTAATACTTTTACTTTTTGCATCTATACTATTTTCTACTAATTCTTTTACAACACTACTTACTCTTTCAATTACTTCTCCAGCAGCAATCTTATTTGCAAGTACTTCACTCATTACATGTATCTTACTCATTATTACCACCAAATACACTTTCTCTTATACTAATTAATTCTTTATCTAAATTATATATTTCTATATTATTTTTGTTTTTAATATTAATTATACCAAATCCATTAATACATAAATCTATATTATTATTTGTATCAATACTATAATCAAATTTAATATCTTTATAATATTTTTTAGAATCTATTTTTTCATAACAATATATAGTAATACTGGTTTTATATTTAAATTTAATATAGAATTTGTCAATAAATATAATATCATTATCTTTCATATTATAAGTAATAGGTTTTATTATATGATTATATTTAGTTTTTAAATTATAATCACTTATTAAGAATCCAGGAGTATCTATTATATTTATATTATCTAACTTTATATTAATAAATTCTAATGTTGTATTACGTTTATTAGATATTGTCAAATTATTATTATTACATAATTTATTTATTAAAGTACTTTTACCACTATTAGTAGGTCCTAATATATAACATTTATTAATATTATTTTTATTTAAATAGTTTAATAACATATTTATATCATTATCATTTAAAGTACTTATACTTAATACATTATCTATATTATATATAGTTTTAATATTATTTGTTATATTCTTTTTATTTATAGATTTATCTAGCATATCTATTTTATTTATTAATAATAATTTATTACCTTTTATTTTATTATATATATCAATAGTATTATTATTTATATTTAAAAAATCAATTACATATATTTTAAATATATTATCTTTATTTACTTTATCTAATATATAATTAGTACTTAGTTCTTTATCTTTAGTAGTAATATCATTATAATGTATTAATCTAAAACATCTCATACAATAATTACTATCATTATATTTATTTTCTGGAATATAACCTAATTTATTTTTATCATTATATTGTAATTCTACACCACAACCAATACATTTTTTATTCATAATATTTACCTTTTCTAAATAATTTTTTATCTGTTAATTTATTAATTATAAAGTTTTCAAATACTCTACCTATCTTAGTAGAAACATATTCTTTTGTTCCAATTGGATTAACTAGTATACTAACAAAATTCATTCTATTAGCAGTCCAAACATCATTTATTAATTCATCCCCTATACAAGCTATTTCATTATCTTTAAATTTATTAATTTCAAATACTTTTTTATATTTTTTTAGTGTAGGTTTCATAGATAAATAACTAGAATCGACACATAATATATTTTTAAAAGGTTCTACTCTTTTTCTAGTACTATTACTAATTATATATATTTTAAATTTCATATCTTTCAACTCTTCAAATAAATCAATTAGTTTTTTACTAGGTTTTTTAAGAGTTAAAGGGGCTATTGTGTTATTTAAATCAAATATTAAACATTTTACTTTATTCTTTTTTAACATTTTATAATCAATACTATATATACTTTTAGAATATATATCTGGTACAAATTTATCAAACATTTTTATCACATCTTTCGTATACAATTTTATCATATTAGTAAAAAAAAATAAATTATTAATTAAACAATTTATTTTCCAATTAGCTTTCTACAACATATGGATTTTCTTTTGTTCCATTTCCTCCATTTATTAGCACACTAGCCTTTAGATTGATACTAGGTCGGAAAGATAAATCAGATGAGTTAAGAAGATATCCGCTGATGTCACCCCTAAAATAATCACCAACCCACACAGTCGCTCTATAACCAGGATAACAATCTGGATTCAAAAGCCACCAATCAGAAGTTATAGATGAGTCATACAAATAATATGTTTTGTTTGCTTGACCAGACTTATACGCTCCTGCATAAGCTACCTCATCTGCTGTTAATAGTCCTATTGGATATTTTAAATCTCCATTTGTTTTAGTTCCATTTAGTAATGTTGTTTCATTTACTGTAAATCTAGAATAAATATTTATTGCACTTTCTGCACATTTAAATGTTGGCTTTGATATAGTTATACTTGTTGTTCCTGTACTATATTTTAATCTTTCTGTTGATGCATAATATGTTTCATTTGATCCATAACCTAATTGAGTTGTTACTCCACCTATTCCATTTGATGCAAGAGTTTTGTCATTGCAGAATAATGTATCTGATAAATAGTTTGCATAATTTGTTTTTAGATTATCTTCATACCATTTATCTACTTTAGTTTTTATTGTACTATCATTAATATTCTTGTGTGTTGCATCATATGTTGTACTTCCTACTGTTCCATACATATATCCTACATATGCATTATCATCAGCACTAGGATTAAATACAGTTTTTATAACATTTCCACTTGTATCTTTTGCAACATCATCTAGTACAAGTCTAACAGATCCATCTCCATTTATTCTAACTATTCTCCAAACTTTATCTGCAAATGATACATAATTATCATTTACATTTCCTCTATAATAATAACTTATTCCATAATCATCTGGTGCATTATTTAATACTCTTTCATTTTCTCCTGATATTGATGTAAATTCTGTCACTCTTGTTCCAAATGTTGTTCTTGTCGTATCACTTTCTTCACTTGCTTTCTCTGCACTATTTATTATTGCACTGGCAAGTGTTCCACTTCCCATTGGTCCAAATGTACTTGGATTTACTAAGTTTGCTTTTGCACTAAATTGTTTATTCATATCTATACTTTGATCTGTTCCTGTAT
>CAKONF010000031.1 GCA_934097015.1 uncultured Bacilli bacterium
TATTTCCAGTGTTTGATGAAGAAAAGTTTCATGAGAATGAAAAGAGAGAAAAGTTTGAACAAGGTTTAGAGCAAGGACAAGAAGCAAACCGTTTAGAAATTGCTAGAAATCTTAAATTAGATGGATTTTCAAATGAAAAAATTATTAAACTAACTAATATAACAGAAGAACAAGTTATGGAATTATAACTTGTTTTTTAGTATGACCGTAAAAATGACCGTAAAAGAAAATCACATATAAAAAAACACCTTAAAATAAGGCATTTTAATATCATTTTTGGTGGAGAATAAGGGACTCGAACCCTTGACCCCCACGGTGCAAGCGTGATGCTCTAGCCAACTGAGCTAATTCCCCATAAACGATAAATTAATTTTACAATAAAAATTTATCTATGTCAATTACTTTTTTCAAAAAAATTAGTAATTTTTAAAATTTGATTAAAAAAAATATGATTTTTGTTAAATGTAATGTATTTTTTAGTAATATTTATATTATTTATAAAACCAATTAATTTAATAATTTTAAAATTATTATAAATATATAAATTAACTTTTAAATGATTAGTGTAAGCTTCAAATATATAATCATTTAAATAATTTATTTGATCTTCTGAAAGAGTTGGTTTTTCTACTATATTTCTTTTTTTAGATAAATCATTAAGTATTACTTTATCACTTATAACTGAATTGAATGGTTCCCATTTTATATAACCTCTATCTTGCATTATGACCTCCTATTTTATTGTTTCTAGATTTTATTGTAGAAGTCGATAATAAACTTGTTGCGGACAATACACTATTATTTCCATATTTATCGTTTATTTCATCAATTGCTGTACTTAAATTGTTTTTCTTATCAACATCATTAATTTGTTCAAATAAATTTAATTGTATATGGTCGTTTTTTTCTAATTTAGATAAACTAATACCAATTTTTCTAACTGGCATATTTTCTTCATAATAAGAATTAAAAACATTTAATAATGTTTTATATAATATGTTTTCATCATTTGTTTCTTGGTCTAATTTTTTTGAAACATTGAAATTTCCTCCTATATGTTTTGAATATCCTACAAATAAAGAAATTCTTTTAGTAAGTAATTTTTCTTTTCTTAATCTTCTTAAAAGTAAACTTAATACTTCTTTTATAATTAATAATATATCATTGTTATAATAATCTTTGTATAGTACTTGACTGTTAGATATGCTTTTTTCTTTTGCATTATGTTTAAAATCGCTTATCTTGCTTAAATCAATACCATTTGAGTGATACCAAAGTTCTTCGCCAATTATTCCAAATTTTTCTTTTAATTTTAATTTATTATATTTGGCGATGTCTCCTATAGAATAAATACCTAAATTATTTAAATTTTTTTCCATTCTTTTTCCGATTCCCCACATATCTGATAATGGTTTTATATTCCATAATTTTGTTTCTACATCATTATATGTCCATTCTGCTATAAAATCTTTGTTATGTTTAGCTTCTATATCCATTGCTACTTTTGCTAATAACAGATTTGGACCTATACCACTAGTTGCATAAAGACCTGTTTTTTTATAAATACTTTTCATTATATCTAATGCTAATTCTTTAGTAGTTTTATTATATAATTTCAAATAATTTGTAACATCTAAAAAACATTCATCGATAGAATATATATGTAAATCTTCGATTGCTACATAGTCTAAGTATACATCAACTACTTCTTTACTTTTTTCTATATATAAACTCATTCTAGGACGTACAGTAATATAATTAATATTCTTTGGAATTTCATATATTCTTCCTCGTGATTTAACTCCAAATTTTTTCATGTATGGTGTAATAGCTAGAGTTATTGCTCCCTCTCTATTTGGTTCTGCTACTACAAGTGGAGTAGTAAATGGATTTAAATTTCTTTCAACACATTCACATGATGCAAAGAAACTTTTTAAATCTATACAAATAATATTTCTCTTTATTTTTAATTCATCCATTTCCATCACCTAATTCAATTATAAATACATATGTTCGATATGTCAATTGGTATTAAATTCCAATTTTACTGTATTTCAATTCTTGACCTACATTCTTTTTTTTGATACCATAAATGTGGTGATTAATAGTATGAGTAAATATCATTTATGTTATGAAGAACAAGATACTGTAAAAGTAATTAATTTATATAATTTAGTATCTATATTAAATTTAAATATAGAAAAAAACATTGGTAAAAATAATCAAGCAGATTTAAAAGATATAGATATGATAACATCTAAATTTAATAGTATGAATGAATTATTAATATTTTTAAAAAATAATAATTTAGTACCAAAAAATATTTCAAGTGTTTTTATTACTAAGACTGATTTAAATTTGATTCCTAACTATATTGTATATAAAAAAAATTATGAGTGTTTAAATGAAGATTATATTGCTTCTAGAAAAAAAGATTATGAGTATATTTATTCTGTTTCTAAATACTATTATGACGATACTATATATAAATTAAATAATCTTAAAAGTTATGATGAAACTAGTTATAGAAAATATTTAATGAGTACTAAAAATATATTAGATGTTATAAAGGCTAATTGTAGAAATGCTAGAAGTGATGATTTTGATAATAAAGATTATGATGAAAATATTGAAGAATTAAAAAGGATAATATTTTATGATCATAATAAGTTTAGCTATAGAAAGGCACATTTATTTGCTCTTACGAATATATCATTTAGTCATAATATGTTAAAAGAATTTGATGGTTATAAAGAATATAATTATGATAATAATAATTATGATGATGAAGAAACAATTACTAAAGAAGAAATGGAAATAATAAATTTGAGAAATATGAAAAAATTTGTAGAAGAAAATAGGGAACTTATAGATGGTAATGATTACTATAAATCTTTTTCTAAAGAAGAATATGATGAATTTTTAAAAGAAAGTGCTAGAAGATTACATTGATATGAAAGATGAATTTTTAGATTATTTACAAAATATAAAAAAATATAGTGAAAATACTATAATAAATTATGAATTAGATTTAGAAAAATATGAAGTTTTTTTAAAAAATAATAAAAAAAATATATTTAAAATTGAATATAAAGATGTACTTGATTTTATTAGTTATTTAAAAAAAGAACATAAGTCCTCTAGTATAAATAGATGTATAAGTAGCATAAGAAATTATTATAATTATTTGATGAAAGAAAATTATACTGATAACAATCCATTTAAAATTGTTAAGGGAATGAAAAAAGAAAAAAAATTACCTGAATATTTTAAATATAATGAATATGTAGATTTATTAAATAGTATAGATACAAATACGAATTTAGGCATAAGAAATAAATGTATATTTGAAGTACTTTTATGTACTGGGTGTAGATGTAATGAGTTAGTTAATATTAAATTAAAAAATGTAGATTTAAATAATAAAGAAATTAAAGTAATTGGTAAAGGAAATAAAGAAAGAATTGTTTACTTAGGTAGTTATGCTGTTGATAGCATAAAAGATTATTTAAGTATTAGAAAAGAAATTTTAGGTACAAAAGATACAGAATATTTATTTATTAATCATTTAGGTAATAAAATTACAACTAGGGGGATAAGAGATATAATAGATAAAGTGTTATTAAAAAGTGCTAGTGATTTAAAAATAACACCACATACTTTCAGACATTCTTTTGCAACTATGTTATTAAATGAAGGTTGTGACTTAAAAAGTGTACAAGAACTTTTAGGACATGTATCACTTTCAACTACTAGTATATATACACATGTTTCTAATGAGGAACTTAAGAGAGTGTATTTACATACAAATCCAAGAAAATAGAAAAAGAGGTATAGATATGATAAATTTTAAAGATGGAAAAATTAGTGAAGAAGAAAAGGAATTATTTTATAAAGAAGTTTTAGAAAAGAGAGAAGACTATATTATAAATCAAATGGATAAAAAAGAATTAAGTCAAATAAAAGAAAAAATTATTGATAAAGAAATTGATTTTAATAAAGAAAAAGAGAAAAATAAATATGGAAAGTAATATTATATATGATTTATATAGTGAAAAAAGAGAGTATTTAATAGATTTACTTAAAGATTATGTTAGATTATATATAAAAACTTTTGTTTTAATAAAGAATAGTAAAGTTATTAGAAAAGATTTAACTAATTTAATTAAAGATTATATAAATTTTGATAAATTAGAAACAAAGGTTTTAAATAATTTAATAGTATGTAAAGATGAAGCTGTTTTTAATGAAATATTAGAAGAGTTAAACGAAATGTTTTTTAGAATATTTAATTATAATGAATATGTTATAAATGGTTATGAAGAAATGTTTGAAATGAATGATGTTAGTAGAGCAGTTGTTCCTAAAAAAGATTTTAGAGTACTTGAAAAGAGTATTGTAAATGATTATATTAATAAAATAAGAAATAGTTAACCAAAAAAGGTTGACATATAATTAATATGTAGTATAATTAATATTGTTAAGGAGGAAATTATGGCTGTTAAATTAAGACTTAAAAGAATGGGTTCAAAACAAAAACCATTTTATAGAATAGTTGCTGCAGATTCTAGAAGTCCTAGAGATGGTAGATTTATTGAAACTGTAGGTACTTATAATCCAATTTTAAAAGATAATAATATAACTGTTGATGAAGAAAAAGTTATGAAATGGATTGGAAACGGAGCACAACCAACTGATACTGTTAAAAATATTTTAAGTAAAAGTGGTGTTTGGGCTAAAATAAAAAACTATAAAAAAGAAGGTAAATAAAAATGATTGAAGATTTAAAATTATTTACTGAAGAATTAGTAAAGAGTCTAGTTATGGAACCTGATTTAGTTAAAGTACAAGATTTTCAAGATGAGGATGAAAATCCTATAATTGAAATTATGGTAAGTGATAACGATATGGGTAGAGTAATTGGAAAAAGTGGTAAGAATGCAAAAGCTATTAGAACATTGATACAAGCTACTGCATTTAATAAAGGAATAAAAAGAGTTAGAATAAATATAGATTCATTTTAATTCTTTTTTCTTTTCTGGAAGTGATTTTATGGGAGAAATTAGTTATTTTGATAAAGTAATGTCAATTGATACAAGAAGAGAACTTAAAACAAATTATTTTTGTTGGTTATATCCATTTACTAATGAAAACATTAAAGGATATTATGATAAAATTAATTTTAATAATAAAAAAGTTTTATGTGTAGCATCTAGTGGAGATCATTTGTTAAATTTAATATTACATGGTTCAAGAAATATTACTGCATTTGATTCTAATCCTTTGGCAAAAATGTACGTTGAGTTAAAAATTGGTGCAATAAAAGTATTATCTTTAGAAGAATTTATTTTATTTTTTTATAATAAATCAAGATTTAATATAAAAGATGAATATTTAAATAAAAATATATATGAGAAAATTAGAGAAGAACTAGAAAGTGATGTTAAATTATTTTGGGACTATGTATTTTTAAATTATAATAATAAACAATTATATAAATCTTTCTTATTTACTGATGACTTTTTAGATATTAAAACTTTATTAAAAGTAAATGAATATTTAAATGATGTTAATTATAATAATTTAAAAGATTTATTAAAGTATACTAAAATAAATTATTTAGATAAAAACTTATTAGAATTAAAAAATACTAATTATGATATTATACTATTATCTAATATATTAGGTTATTTTGATATGTATTTTGAAGATAAAATAAGTTATTTTAAAGAAATTAAAAGAATATTATTTAATTTAAAAAATAAAAACAATATAATTGTTGTATCATATTTGTATTCAAGACTATTAAATTTAACAAACTCTTTTGGACTTTATGATAAAGATAATGTTGAAAATATATTAAATGATAATTATTTTTATATTACTTTTGATAGTATAGAAAAATTAAAAAATCAATTGCTAGCAAAAACCTTTAGTTTGGAAAGTGATAAAGTTTTAATTTATAAATAAAAGAAGCTTAATGTTATTTATAAGCTTCTTCTTTTATTAACTCAATGTTTGCTTTCATTAATGTACTATAATCTTCTTTTTTTTCTCTTTCATCACTACTTAGAATAGTCATGGTATTTAATATTTTAAGCTCTCCTCCAGATTCTTTAACTTGATTAATTGTATCAGATAAATTATTTTCTTCATCTTTTGTTATAAATATATAACTATTTTCTTTATCAGCAAGTAATTTTTTTGCTCTTGAAATAGTATCATTGTTTAAATTATCCGTTTCTTCTAAACTAATTACTTCAAATCCAAAATTTTCTAAAAATTTAAAATAATCTTTTGAAACTATTAAAGTATTATATTTTCCATTTTGACTAATCAATTTTAATGTTGTTTCAAATTCAGATAGAACAACTTTTAAATTATCATAATTAGCATTTATTTCTTTTTTTAATATTGTACTATTAATATATTGATTTAAACCATTTTTTATATTTTGTGCCATCATCAAATAATTTGTAGGATTTAACCATAATTCTTCATAAGAATATTTTATTGATAAACCTTTAGATACATCTATTATTTTTAATTTGCTATTTTTATTTACAAATGATGCTGCAATCTGTTTTTCATCAGTTAAACCATTATAAATAAATAAATCTTGTTTAGAATACTTTTTAATTTTTTTATTAGATAATTTATAATCTTTAATATTTACACCATCTGGGTATATAGATTTAATTTCACTATTATATCCATATAACTCATTAATTAAGTATTCTGTGGGATAAGTAGTTGTTATAATTGATGCATTATCTAACTCCTCTGATTTAAAACATCCTGTCATAAAAAAACATAGGGCAATAATAAATAATATTTTTTTTAAATTTTTCATAGTAAACCTTTCTATAAGTCAATTCCGCTTTTTCCAAATGGATGACATTTTAATATTCTTTTAAAACCTAAACAACTTCCTTTAATAAAACCATATTTTTCTATTTTTATTTTTGTATACTCACTACAAGTAGGGATGAACCTACACATTTTATGACAATGTAGTGGTGTACATTGATATAGTTCTATAATCTTTATTGCTATTTTTTTCATAATATTATTTTACTATATTTTTTTAATTATGTAAAACTAATTTTTTTTCATCTTGTATTTTATTATATGTATTTATAATTGCTACTCCTAATGCATGTTTTTTATCTATATTATCTGGCAATAGTTTCAATATGTTTTCATTATTTATTAAATTATCCAATATTTCTTTAAAATTATATGAATTAGTGTTAGTTAATAATTCTTTTAAATATTTTAGTAAACTTAAATATTCTTTATTAACATCTTTTATTTGTT
The DNA here is from genome assembly GCA_934097015.1 of uncultured Bacilli bacterium. Classification (GTDB taxonomy): domain Bacteria; phylum Bacillota_I; class Bacilli_A; order RF39; family UBA660; genus UMGS1124. Next base: position 7,321 of record CAKONF010000031.1, read on the forward strand.
CTTTATTTCCTATAGATGTGATTTTTCTTTCATAATAATCACATTCTAACGGTTTATAATATTCTACTGAAGCACTTCTGATAGCTAGTATTGTATCAACTGAATATTGATAAAGAGATTTATCAGAATGTGGATTAACATATAGTAAATCATAGAATTCTTTAATTTTTTCATAATTAGGTAGTTCTTCTACTATCAAATAATCATATAATCCAGATATTTGGATAGGCTCATCTAATTTAACTACCATACCAGAATCTTTTAAATTTTTATAATCATTTGTATTACTGATTGAAAGGATTTTAGAATCATTTTTGAATTTTACTAAACAAGATTTTTGAGTACTAACATAAATATCATAATTATATGACATAGTATCTTCTTTGTATATTAACCAATCACATAAATTATAATCATTTTGTTTGCTACACCATAATCCGCCTAAAGGTTTAGAATAATTTGCAAATTCTTTTTGCATATATAAATTTAACCATAATTCTTTTCTAATATTATTTGTTCCAAAATGAAAATATTCTTTATTTAATATATTTTCCATTAAAATACCCCCTCGTAGTGCATAATATTATATCAGAATTGAATAAATTTGCAAATATTTTATATAAAAACAATTAAAAACTAGATTTTTACTAATAAATTTGGTACTATTTATATGGTGATGATACATGAAATTTTTAAGAGAACTAGGAATAGATATTGATAATAAAGAACTTTTATATACTGCTTTAACACATACTAGTTATGCAAATGAAAATAATTGTGAGAGCTACGAAAGATTAGAATATTTAGGAGATGCTGTCTTAGAACTTATTATGAGTGAATATTTTTATTTAAATACTTCTTATGCTGAGGGTGAGATGAGTAAAGTAAGAGCTAGTTATGTATGTGAATCAGCACTATATGAATATGCAAAACATATAAATTTAGTACCTTATATAAAAGTAGGACATGGTATACATTCAGAAAATGAAACTATCATTGCTGATATATTTGAAGCAGTACTTGCGGTTATATATTTGGATAAAGGATATGAAGTAGCTAAAGAATATATACATAAAATAGTTATTCCATATGTTGAAGAAAAGAAAGTTTTTTTAAGTGATTATAAATCTCATTTACAAGAGATGGTACAAACAGAAAAGAAAAGTTTAGAATACGATTTAGTAAGTGAAGTAGGACCTTCTCATGATAAAACTTTTAAAGTTAATGTTTTGGTAGATGGAATTGTCTTTGGAACAGGTGTTGGTAAAAGTAAAAAACAAGCGGAACAAAATGCTGCAAAAGATGCAATTAAAAAGGTGGCAAAATAGATGAAGTTATTAAGTATAAAAGCACATGGTTTTAAATCATTTGCAGATAAAATAGAAATAAATTTGGTTGGAGGAATTACTGGTATAGTAGGTCCTAATGGTAGTGGTAAATCTAATATAGTCGATGCTGTAAAATGGGTTCTAGGAGAACAATCAATTAAAAATTTACGTGGACAAGCTAATATGACAGATGTAATTTTTAGTGGAAGTAAATCAAGAAAAGCTATGACACGTGCGTGGGTTAGTTTAACATTTGATAATTCAGATCATTATTTAAAAAGTGAATTTGATGTTTTAGAAATAAAAAGAGTTGTTTATTCTACAGGAGAAAATGAATATTTTATAAATAATACAAAAGTTAGATTAAAAGATATAACTGAATTATTTATAGATAGTGGAAGTAGTACAAATTCATTCAGTATAATATCACAAGGTAAGATAAGTGAAATATTAAGTGGTAAAGTAAGTGATAGAAGAAGTATTATAGAAGAGGCTGCCGGTGTATTAAAATATAAAAAACATAAAGAAGAAACATTAAGAAAAATAGAAAAAGCTAATGATAATATAGATAAAGTTAATTTAGTTATTAGAGAATTAGAAACACAATTAGAACCATTAAAAAAAGAAAAAGATAATGCAATAAAATATAAAAGATTAAAAAGTGAACATGATGAATTAGATATAATACTAACTGGTATAGATTTAAAAAATACTTTAAATTTAACTAACGATTTAAAAATAAAAATAAAAAAATTAAATGAAGAAATAAATAATATAGATACTAATAATATAAATGATTCAAGTATTATAGAAAAATTAAAATTAAATAATTTAAATATAGAAAATAAAATAAGTGAATTACAAGATAAATTAATTGAATTAAATAAAGAAATAAATGAAGTAGAAAAAGATAGACAAGTTGCTCTTGAACGTAAAAAATTTGAAGTGGATGATATTAAATTACAAAATAATATAGTTAATCTAAAAGAAAAAGAATTAACAATAAAAAAAGATATAGAAGTAATTAATTATGAAATAAATGAATTAAATAATAATAAAGATAATATATTAAAAGAATTAAATAATAATAAAGATAATATTAATATAAAACAAAAAGAATATACTGATTTAAAAAATAAATTAAATATAAAAAATATAAATAAATTAAATATAACAAATAAAATAAATATATTAGAAAATAATATATTAAATGAAAGTGGTATACCAAATAGTGTTAAAAATATAATTAATAGCAAAAGTTTAAAAGGTATTCATAATATAGTAGCAAACATAATTAATACGGATATAAAGTATAAAGACGCACTTAATATAGCATTAGGATATAATTCTAATGTAATAATAGTAGATAATGAAGATAGTGCTAAAAAAGCTATAAATTATTTAAAACAAAATAAATTAGGTAGAGCAACATTTTATCCTCTTAATATAATAAAACCTAAATATGTAAATGAAGATATTTTAAATAAAATAACTAATACAGAAGGTTTTATTGATACATTAGATAACTTAGTAGAATATGATAATAAATATACTAATATTATTAAAAATTTATTAGGTAATATTATTGTTGTAGATAATATAGATAATATGAATATAATAGGTAAAAAAATAAATTATTCATATAGAATAGTATCATTATCAGGTGATATATTACATACAGGTGGTAGTATTACAGGTGGTACTATAAAACAAAATAATAGTATATTATTAGATAGATATGAACTTGAAAGTAATAAAAATGAATTAAAGAATATTGATGTTGATATAAATGACTTAAATCTAAAGATAGATAATTTAGATACTATAATAAATGATTTATTAAATAATAAATTAATAATTAATGATAAATATAATAATATAATAAACAAATTAGATATAAAAACTAAAGATAAAAATAATTTATTAGTAGAACAGAGTAATATAATAAAAGAAATAAATGATAATAAAAATATATTAGATGATAGTATAGATAAAACGTTAGAAGATTTATTAAATAGATATTATAAATTAAATAGTGAAAAAGAAATATTAGAAAGTGAATTAAACAAATTAAAGATAGATAAAAATGATATTACTACAGAAATAACTGAATTAGAATTAAATACTAAAAAAATTAACAGTAATTATAATAAATTAATGAGTGAACTAAAAGATAATGAAATAGAATTAAGTAAATATGAAATAAAAATGGATAATAATTTAATTAAATTAAATGAAGAATATCATATTACTTATGATTATATACTTCAAAATTATGATTTAAATATTGATATTAAGTCTAGTAGTAGTAAATTAAATACTATTAAAAGAGAATTAAGTTTATTAAATGAAGTTAATTTAGGAAGTATAGATGAATTTGATAGAGTTAATGAAAGATTTGAATTTTTAACTAATCAAAAATTAGATTTAGTAGAATCTATTAATAATTTAATGGAAGTAATTAATGAATTAGATGAAACTATGAAAGAAAAATTTATAGATACATTTAATAAAGTTAATGTAGAATTTAATAAAGTATTTAAAAGGTTATTCAAAGGTGGTACTGGAGAATTACATCTAACAGATCCAGATGATTTACTTAATACTGGAGTAGATATTACTGCATGTCCTCCAGGAAAAACTCTTAAAAGCATTAATTTACTTTCTGGTGGAGAAAAAACTTTAACAGCAATTGCATTATTATTTGCAATACTTAATATTAGATATGTACCATTTTGTATATTAGATGAAGTAGAAGCAGCACTTGATGAAGCAAACGTAGATATGTTTGGTAATTACATAAAAGAATATGAAAATAAAACAGAGTTTATTATAATAACACATAAAAAACGTACTATGGAATATGCTAATACACTATATGGTATAACAATGCAAGAAAGTGGTATATCTAAACTAGTTAGTGTAAAATTAGATGATATAAAGTAGACCAATATGAATAAAGAAGATATATTAAATAAATTATGTGAATTAAAACTTGATAAAGATAAATATATGATTATAAGTGGTGCTTCTTTAGTTTTACAAGATATTATTAATAGTACAAACGATATAGATTTATCAAGCGATCCTCTATATTATAATAATATAGATTGGAACACTAAATTAGGCTATTTTAAAACAGAAATAAAATATTATGATTGTTTTGAAATTGGAAAAAATTTTTATAATGAAAATTATATAACTCTTTATGGATATAAAGTTCAAGACCTATATTCAGTATATAAATTAAAGCTATTAGAAAATAAAAGTAAGGATAAAGAAACTATAAATAAATTGGAAGAATTATTACAAATTAATTAAATAAATATCAAAATTTATCAAAAACATATTTACAACAATCATTAATTTTGATATAGTTTTATTAAGGTAGGAATACCTAAAAACAAATTTTACGATTCATGAAAAAACAAGAAACATACTTCTTCCCCAACCCCAAAAATCGTTGGGGGGGGGGGGTATAAAGAAATATGTTTTTTCGTGCAAAAAAAGGAGTGTGAAAAGAATGAATCGTAAGCAAAAAAT
>CAKONF010000032.1 GCA_934097015.1 uncultured Bacilli bacterium
CTCCTTTTTTTACACGAAAAAACATATTTCTTTATACCCCCCCCCCCAACGATTTTTGGGGTTGGGGAAGAAGTATGTTTCTTGTTTTTTCATGAATCGTAAAATTTGTATTTAGGCATTTCTACCTTAAATATAATATATCAAAACTAGTAAATATTGTAAATGCTTTTTTGATAAATTTCTACAATTTTTATTATTGAGATAAAATTTATTTTATAAAAAAAAGATACCAATAAACAGTATCTTAAGCAATTTTAACTATTTTTATATCGTAAGAACCATTAGGACTTTCTACACTAATAGTATCTCCAACTTTTTTATCCATTATAGCTTTACCAATAGGAGATTCATTTGATATTTTATTTTCAAATGGATCAGCTTCCATTGAACCTACAATTGAATATTCTTCCTCTTCATCATCATCTACATATTTAACCGTAACAGTAGTTCCAACAGCAACTTTATCTCCACTAGCCTTTTCTATAATTTTAGCATGTTCTAACATATACTCTAATTCTTGAATTCTAGCTTCAATCTTAGCTTGTTCATCTCTTGCAGCATCATAATCTGCATTTTCAGATAAATCACCTTGAGCTCTAGCCTCTTTTATAGCTTCTATAATTCTAGGTCTATCCTCATTTTTTAAAGTATTTAATTCAGTCTCTAAATCCAAATAACCCTCACTAGTAAGTAAAAATTCTTTCTTTTGTCTCATATATATCACCTTTCAAAATTTAATTCATTTTAATACATTAATTTTAACAATTAACTTTCATAAGAATACTACATTTCATCTGAAATGTCAAATACTTTTAACCTCATCATATCATATTTACAAAGTTTATTTTTAACTCTTAATTTAATAATCATTTGAGGGTGTCTAGCAACATCAATTTTATTATTATCTTCATCAATTATTTCTTCAACCTTATAATTAAAAGTCTCTGTATTAGGTCCAAAAAATTGTACTATTGTTCCAACAGAAAAGTTATTTCTTTGCTCTATAGTTGCTACACCATCTTTATAATCAAGTACTAATCCTAAAAAATCTTGATTAGATAATTCTTGTCTTCCTAAATAATATTGTTCATCAACTCCTGGTAATTTATCAAAAAATTGTGGAGTAGATTCTCTATTAGCACATCTATTTAAAATGTTAAGACAATAATTAGTATATGCATCTGTTATGGTTTTATTTACAATTTTATCAATTAATCTTCTATAAACTAATATTACAGTAGCAACATAATATACACTACGCATTCTACCCTCAATTTTAAATGAATTTACACCAACTTCTATCATTTCTTTTATAAATGGAACCATATTTAAATCTTTAGGAGTCATACTAAATGGCTTTTCAGTTATTTTATTATTAAATTTATCTAAATAATTAAATTCCCATCTACATATTTGAGCACAACCACCTCTATTAGAATCTCTATTAGTACAATAATTTGATAATACACATCTACCACTTATACTAGTACACATTGCCCCATGTATAAAAGCCTCTAAATCTAAATTAGTAGCATCTTTAATTTCTTTAATATCTTTCTTACTACATTCTCTTGCTAACACTAATCTTTTTGCACCTAAACTCTTATAAAATAAAGCACTCTCTTTATTAGATATACTCGCTTGTGTACTAATATGTAATTCTAATTTCAAATTAAGTTCCTTATGTAATTTCATAACTACTATATCACTAACAATAATACCATCTACATTAATACTATCTAAGTATAATAAATATTCTTTTAATCCATCTAACTCATCATTATGAAAAACTATATTTACTGTAACATAAACTTTTTTATTTAAATCATGTGCATAACAAACTGCTTTCTTTATTTCTTCATTACTAAAATTTTTAGCATTAGCACGCAAACTAAAATTAACACCACCAATATATATAGCATCTGCACCATAAAGACAAGCAAATTTTAATCTTTCTAAATCACCCGCAGGACTAAGTAATTCTATCATTTCTTTTCCCCCAATTTATATATAGTTTTCCTATTCATAAAACCATCATCATATTCTATTTCACTTTCATTATTTAATATTTTTTTCATTTCATCATAATCTATACCATTAGGATAAACCAAATAAAATAAAATATTATTATCATTAAATTCATTTAAATAATTAATTATATTAAAATATTTATTATTAAAAACAATAGTTCCTTTATCACTTTCTTTAGCATAAAATTTATTATTAGTAATACTTTCTTCTAATATAACTTCTTTATTATCTCCTAATTCAAAATATTTATTATAATTAGTTAATAAATATCTTCTAGAATACATAACAGGATTTTTACCAAATATATTTAAAACAACTGGTTTAATACTTTTATCAATTATATCTTTTACTTCTAAACATGTTAATTCATTAGAAATAACAACACTATATACCATATCTAAATAACAATTAATAGATTGATAATTAGTAGCAAAATGTGATTGATTCCAAATTAATTTTATACCAGTATCTTTTAACATATTATAAACACCAATATCTTCAAATATTATTCCATCAAAATCATATAGTTTATGTATAATATTTTTAAATTTATCACAATCTTCATTATTAAATACTCTATTAATTAATAAATATTTATTACAATCTATATTATCTATTTCTTCTAAGTTAAAAGACTTATATCCAATACTAAAATCATTTACTGCAAAAAGAAAATTGTTTATACCAATTTTCTTATATTTATCTATATCATTTAAATTTTCTATATTAAATAGTATCTTTTCTTTTTTCATTTCTTTTAAAGCTTACTGATAAGCCATCTCCAATATCATAAAATTTAGTAACATAGTCTTTATTTTCTTTTAAGTATTCAATATATTTTTCTATCTTATTAACTATTCCTCTAACATTTCTAGATTTAATTAAGTCTTTATTTTTTACAAGTCCATGAAATTTTAAATTATCTGTTATTATAACACCACCTGCATTTAAGTAATTAGAAAATTTTTCAAAGTATTTAATATATTGTCCTTTAGCTGCATCAATAAATATTAAATCATATTTAACATCACCTAAATTAACTTCCATAGCATCATTATATACTAGTTCTATTCTTTTATCTAATCCACTTTTATTTACATTTTTAACAGCTTCTTTATATCTCTTTTCATCTCTTTCAATAGTTGTTATTTCACAAAAACTGTTTGCATTTGCCATAAGTATTGCACTATATCCAATTGCAGTACCTATTTCTAATATAGACTTAACTTGATTTAATTTAATATATTTCATTATAAATTTAATAGAATCTAATTCAATAATAGGTACATTATTAGTACTTGCATAATGTTCCATTTCTAAAATTAACTCTTTCATAATACCACCCTATTCTAGTAAGTATACCACTTACCCTCACTTTTTAATTTTGAAACTGTTTGTGTATGTTCACTACTTGTTTTACTAAAATACGTATTTTTTTCTTTATCAGCAACAAAATAATAATAATCATTTTCTGTAGGTTCAATTACAGCAGATATACTAGACAAACTTGAACTACATATTGGTCCCACAGGAAGTCCACTAACACATGTTCCTCTAGTATTATAACCATTACAACTATCTAAATCTTTTTGAGATAAATCTCTAGAAAAATCTTTACCTACCGCATAATAAGTAGTAACGTCACTACCTAAACTCATATTTGATTTCAAACGATTATAAAATACACCAGCAACCATACTTCTATCTTTAGAATTAACACCCTCTAATTCAACAATACTAGCTAACGTTAATAATTGATGAATGTTGTAGCTACTTAATTCTATTTCTTCTTTATAATTAGATAATTTAGTTTCCATATTATCTAACATCTTTTCAATTATTTCCTCTATTGTACTATTTTTCTTAAACTCATAAGTATCAGGATATAAATACCCTTCTAAAGGATAATATATTTTATCATTAAAAATATCTTCAGTAATAAAAGAATACTTATTAATTAATTTAGTCAAATATTCTTTATCAGACAACTTATTATTAATCTCATCTTCACTATAACCAAAATTATCACTTATTTGTTTAACATAAGTACTAAGTCTTTTCCCCTCTACAAATGTAATTTTTATACTTTCATTTTCTACATTACTAGCATCTTCTAACATACTAATTATCTCATTAGTACTTAAATCTCTACTTAATTTATAAGTACCAGCATAAAGTTCTTTATTTTTTAATTTAACAATTATCTTAGTAACAAATTCACTTCTAATCAAATCTTTACTTTTAAGTTCACTAATTATTTTATTTTTACCCCATCCATTCTCTACAGTAAACATTACGATTTTATCATCTTTTTTATTTATAGGAGATAACTCGTGTATAAAAATTATACTCGCACTAGTAATTAAAATAAATATTAAAAGAATAACAATTATAAAAATTTTTTTATGTTTCAAATCTATTCCTCCTCTTTATTATTAATACTAGCAAAAATCTGTTCTATTAAATTCCATTCTTCTTGCGATTTAATTTCCCCAAGATCTCCACTATCACTATATGGATCATACGTATTAGCATAAACTTTTATATTACCAAGTTCATCTTTAGTATTATCTGTATATACAATATAACTTTTTTTAGTATCATCACTATCAAAAGTAAACAAAACATCACATTCTATTTCTTTTCCATTAATATCATTTATTAATATTTTCCCATTTTCATTCATATATTAATCCTTTCTAGATTTTAAATAAGTATCTAATATAATACTAGCTGCATACGCATCAATAACTTTTTTTCTCTTCATACGCTTAGTATCAGTACTTATTAAATATTTCTCTGCTTCAACAGTACTCAATCTTTCATCAACTAAATGAATTTTAATATCTATTTTCTTCTCTAATTCACTTTTAAAATTCAAACTTCTTTCACTCGCATAACCTAAAGAATTATTCATATTTTTAGGTAAACCAAGTACTAATTCATCAACTTGTTCTTCTTTTATTATATTTATTAACTCATCAATTAATTTATTAATATCATCATATCTTAAAACTTTATAAGGACTGGATATAATTCCTAACTTATCACTTATAGCAAGTCCTAAAGTTTTAGTGCCTAAATCTAATCCTAAATATTTCATAAATTATTTTTAATATAATACTCTAATACATTTTTTATAATTTTTTCCCTATCTATACTAGTAATTTTATTTCTAGCATTTTGAAAACTAGTAATATACCCTGGATCTCCAGTTATTAAATATCCAATAATTTGACTAGTTGCATTATAACCTCTACTATCTAAACTTTTATAAACTTCAACTAATGTATCACTAACCATTTTTTCTTCTATATCACTAATATTATACATACTTGTATTATCCATATTATCACTCCTAGACAATTATATTTTATCATTATTACACATTATTAACAAGAAAAAAAGAATACTAGTTAACGTATTCTATAATAATTTTAGATGGAATAATTGATATATTTATTATTCCATCAGAAAGTTTTAAAATACTTTTATATACTCATTAATTCTTTTTCTTTAACAGACAATACTTCTTCAACTTTTTTATTATATTTATTAATTAATTCTTGTATATCTTCCATATATCTATCTTTTTCATCTTCTGTAAATTCACTATTTTTAATAGAATTATTAGCATCTTGTCTAATATTTCTCAAAGCAATTTTACCTTCTTCAGCCATAGATTTAGCTTGTTTAACATAATCACGTCTTGTTTCTTCAGTTAAATCAGGAACTGTTAAAATTATTGTTTCACCATTATTAGTTGGATTAATACCTAAATTAGCTTCATTAATAGCCTTTTCAATATTTTTTAAATTATTTCTATCATATGGTTTTATAAATAATTGTTTACCATCATGTACTGATATAGTTGCTAATTGATTAATTGGAGATAAAACTCCATAAGCTTCAGCACTTATTCCATTTAGCATAAGAGGATTAGCTCTACCAGCTCTAATTGTAGTTAATCTATTTTCCAAATTTTCTACTGCAGAAATCATTTTTAATTCTGCATTATCAATAATATCCATAATATCTCCTTTTCTAAATAATATTATATAAATAAATTTATTGTTTTACAAGCATAATATATAAAACAACAATAATAACTAATATAATAGAACAACACATTAAAATTATATCCACAAAACCACTATCATTAACTAATTTTAAAGTTTTATTTGCTTCTATCTTTTCTAAATCACGTCTATTTTCATCCATCATTTTCTTCTTTTTAAATATTTTTCTAATTTCATCACTAAATAAATATTCATTATCATTTATATTTTTTATAAATTTATCATATACCTCAAATAATTCAAGAGGTATCTCTTCTTCATTAAAAATAACACACATTTTTAAAAACATAACTAATAATTCATTTTCATACTCATTTAAATTAATTCTCATATTTATCTTATCAAAAATATTATTTAACAAATTAATATAATATACATCATTATATTCATATAAATTTTCAGGAATTGCTTTTAAATCATCATTATTATTATCATATTTATCAAATGAATCTTCTTTTATTTTCTCTTCATTATTTTTAACAAAAGTATCTGATTCCTTATCTAAAATAAACATCTCTCTATTATCATTAAACTTAATTAAACTATCTCCTAAATAATATATTCTTTCTCCTCTAGAATTTAAACTATAATCTAATTTTTCCTTTTCTAAACCATTTTTATTTATATAATCATTAATCAATTGTCTTTCTTTTAAAACAATATCAATATTATTATAAAAATGTTCTCTAATTTTATTATCTAATATACTATTAACTTCATCTTTAATCTTATCACTATCTAAATTATTATCATAATTTATACTAATTTTATTTAAATCTTTCAAATAAGGTTTTAATAAATTATATATCTCTTTACTAGACAAATCTTTATTATTTTCATTTTCTATTATATTTTTTATAGAAATAACATATTCATTATTAACTTCAAATAATTTATCTTCTCCATCAATATTAACTTTCAAATAATTAACATCATTTCTAAAACCATTATAATCTCTATCATTAACATCTTTATCAGTTTTAATAATATTAAAATCATCTAAATTACTATTATTCTTCTTAGCATCATCTAAAACATTTTTTAAATCAACATTATTTTTTAAATTATTTAATCTTTTTAACACAACTTCTTTTATTTCATCTAATTCATTAGATTTCAAATCCCAATTATTTATTTCATTTAAAAAATCTTCTAATTCACTAATATTATTAGATTGACTATAATAATCAATAATTATTTTTCTATTAGAATTTAATTTTTCTCTTCTTTCATTATCATAATTTTCCATAAATCACCTATTAAATATAAACATTAATGCAATTATTAATCCTAATGCTAAAGAAGCTTCTAATACAATAGTTGTTGCAATAAAAGCTTTTGAATTAAGTTTCAAATCATCATCTGTTAAATTATAACCTTTCTTACTAGGACTTAAAGAAAGAACTTGAGTTCTAGATAAATAATCATTTTCAATATAATCATCATCACTGGATACTCTATTTAATAAAGATTCTTTATCAAATATTATTTTATCCATAACATTTTGCAGATCTAAACTAAATTTATCTCTATTTTCTTTATAATAATTTATAAAATAATCAAATAATTCTTGTACTTCTTTCTTATTTTGAATATATTCTTTTTCTCTATTAAGAGCATATCGCATAAAATTAATAACGACTTTAGAACACTTAACATCATTTATATTTTTCATACAAATTTCTACATAAAATAAATTAGATTCATAAAATTCATTCAATTTATCAAAATCATCTTTAACACTATTATATTCCATATCAAAATTATTACTAACATTAAGTTTGTTTTTTAAACAATTAATAATATCTATTACTTCACTTTTATCAACTTTATTTTGTTCTAATAACAAATTTAAATATCTATTTAATTCATCTATTTCATTACTATTATTAATATAATTTATTACTTCATCTTTATTAATTATCTTAGTATTAGTAATATCTCTTTTTAATTTTGGTATAGACATAATATTCACCTACTTTATTCTATATAAATTATAAAATATTATTTATATATTTTCAAGAAAAAAAGAGATTTTATTTTTCTCCCTCTTCTAACATAGTTGTTATAAATATACCATATCCTGTAGTAGGATTATTTACGATAACGTGTGTCACAGCACCAAATATTTTATTATTTTGAATAATTGGACTACCACTCATCCCCTGTACTATACCACCACTAGTATCTAACAATCTTTCATCAACAACTTCAAAAGATATATTCTTTATCTTACCATTTAAATTTATTTTAGTAATATTTATTTTAAATTCTTCTACTTTTTCTTTGTTTATAACAGTATATATAGTTGCTTCACCTAATTTTAAATCATTTGGCATACCAACTTCTAATGTTTTTAAATCACTAATATCCTTAGTATATTTACCATATATACCAGCAACTGTATTCTTAACTATATTACCATATATATTATTAGAATAAAATTTAGCATTCTTAGTACCAGCATTACCTACAGTACTTCTATCTATACTAGTAACTAAACTTTCAAATATAGTACCACTTTTAACTTCAACACTCCTCATACTATTACCTTCTATAATTTCATGTCCTAAAGCACCATATATTTTAGTTTCAGGATCTATATAAGTTAGTGTTCCAATACCACTTATAGAATCTTTAACATACAACCCAGTTTTATAAACATTACTATCATTAATTAAAGTAAAATCAATATCTTTTTCACTATTATTTCTTTTAACAGTCATTAAAACTTTATTATCTTTAACACTATCCTCTATAACATTAATCATATCATTAACACTATATACATTTTTACCATTAATTTTAGTAATTACATCCCCTATTTTTAAATCATTTATGTTATATTTATTATTTATTTTATAAAATCCTATAACTATAATACCATCATTTTTAACTTCTATACCAATATTATTTCCTCCAGGAATAATATAATTAGAATATGCAAAAACATTTAAAGGAAATAACATTATAGTAAGTAATATAATAAACTTCTTTTTCATTTTACCACCATTATTATTATGCTAAATCAAATTACATTTATTAATCCAATTTATTCCAAAAAAAGATATGAAATAATATCATATCTAATTATTTAATTTAAGTACATAAGGATTTTCTTTAGTACCATCACCATTATTTACCAACAAATCAGAACGTAAATTTATTACAGGTCTTAAATAATATTTGTAATCATCAGTTCCACTATCTGTTTGTTGCACTTCATATCCTTTAAGAAGACTTCCAAGTAAAATAAATACTTTACCTTTTTCACTAGGTGTCATTGTCCAATAACTATAATTTTTATGAGACGAATCATATAAATAAAAATTAGTATTTGTATCGTAAACGCCTGCAAACACCATCTCATCTGCAGAAAGTAAGCCTATTGGATAGTTTAAATCATTATTTATATTAACACCATTTAAAGTTTGTGTTGTAGTATCAAGTTTTGATGTATATCTTGAGTAAGTATTATTTTCACCTTTAGCACATTCATATGTTGGAGTTAATGTCTTATTTGAACTAGAATAATTTCTTGTATATCCTTTGTAAGTAGTAGAAGTTGTTCCAATACCAGTTCCAGATTCTAAAGATTTATCGCCACAAAACATAATATCTGCTAAATATTTTTCATAATGTATATTATTTGAAACATTTTCTATATTAACTTCATACCACTCTTCTAATTTTGTCTTAGCTATACTATCATTTTTATTTTCATGAGTTAAATTATAAGTACTGGCATTAATACTGCCATACATATATCCAACATAAGCATTATAAAGTGTCGTTCCACTATCAATTGGTGGTGCCATCAACTGAATGTCTGAATCATTACTAGAATTAGGCAAAAATTGAACTTTATTTTCTTTTTGACTATTACTGGTTGGAGCTGAAAGACTCCCACCACTTTCTCCAAAAACAGAAAGTATACCAGCATCTTCTAATATAATTCTTATAGAACCATCCCCATTTATTCTGACTATTCTCCATGTTTTATCTGCAAATGATACATAATTATCTAATACATTTCCTCTATAATAATAACTTGTTCCATAATCATCTGGTGCATTATTTAATACTCTTTCGTTTTCTCCACTTGATTCAGTAAACTCTGTCACAGTGCTTCCCATTACTGTTCTATTTTCTCCACCTTGTTTAGCACTATCTAATATTACATCTTTAAATACAGGATTACCATTACTAATATTATTAGCATTTAAAGATATATTACTATCTTTAACAACAATATCCACCTCAGCAATATTTTTATCTTCATTATATATTATTTTAGAAGATGATATATTAGGAGATCCTTTTTCTACTTCTAATGTAGTTTGTAAAGTAGATGTTGTATCTCTATTCCTAATAATAATTTTATGACTATCAGGTTCTATTCCTATAAACTTATAACTTCCATCTTTTATCTCACTTGTT
>CAKONF010000033.1 GCA_934097015.1 uncultured Bacilli bacterium
GTAAATGAAACAACATTTCCAAGTGGAATAAGTCAATTAATAACAAATACAATAGAACCAGGAAAAACTCATACATACACATTTAAATTTACATATAAAGATACAGGAACAGATCAAAGTATAGATATGGGAAAAGAGTT
Source organism: uncultured Bacilli bacterium (assembly GCA_934097015.1). Lineage (GTDB taxonomy): Bacteria > Bacillota_I > Bacilli_A > RF39 > UBA660 > UMGS1124. The sequence goes on from CAKONF010000033.1 coordinate 141, forward strand.
AAGTGCAAAGATACAAATATTTGGAAAACTACCAAGTGGAGAATATTTTCCATATGAAGAAGGTACTTTATCATATAACATAATAAATAATGCAAAAAATAATTTAAATGGTACAGAATTAGTTGATACACCTAATACAAAAGTTGCTGAGGAAATTTCTACAAAATGGAGCACAGGTGAATTTGAAGAACAAGAACTTGATATGAGTTCACAGTCATCTTGGTATTATGGTTCAACTTATAATGATGCGCAGCCTTGGAATGGAGGTTCTGGTACTAATTCTGTTTCAGAATGTAATGATACAATAGTTGGGAAATATATATCTTATCCAACGGTTGGAAAATCTTGGTATATCAAATCATGCAAAAATTCAACTGTTGCAATAACGGCAGTTGAAGTATATGATTATGAAAAAGAATTAAGCATAACAGTAGATGATTATGGGATAAGTTATTATTATAGAGGAAATGTAATAGATAATTATGTAAATTTTGCAGGAATGTGTTGGAGAGTAGTACGAATTGCTGGAGATGGAAGTATAAAATTGATACTTGAAGATCAAGATGAAGAATGTTCTAAAACAATGGATGGAAACTGGGATATTCCAACAACAACTGGTGGAACAACAAAGAAAGGTAATTTTGGATATACACAACATGCAGCAAACACATTAACCGCTTCTGATGGTACGCAAAATTCGAGTACAATATTCTTAATGAACTACTTAAATGGTGGAACAAATAATAGTACATCAATGGCAACAGCGTTTAAAAACTTTCAAACTGGATCTCTAGCAAATTATTTAGATGAATTAAAAGCAGGAGATTGGTGTTTAAACGATAAAGCTTATGCTACTAGTAGTGATAATACTACAGCATTAACAAATCAAGAAATACTAGATAAACAAGTTAAAAATACATCATTTTATTACGACTCATATGTTCGTTTACAAGGAAAAGAAACAAAAGAGCCAACACTAAAATGTAATGGAACAAATATGAATAAGTTTGTTGATAATACAGATATGTATGTAGGAACATTAACAGCAGATGAAATAGTATATGCTGGTGGTAAAGTTGAGGATAGTAATACAGATTATTATTTAATAAATGATTATCAAAAATCCAACGGTTTATACTTTTGCTCTTTTTCGCTTGACAGCTTCGACAACTATTTCGATAGTGCATTTTTCGTGTTCTATGGTGGTAACCTTCGCAGCGAACATATGAATCTAAACAGCTCGCTCCGTCCTGCCATTTCTCTTAAGTCAAATACACAAATTTCAAACGGAAATGGAACAAAAGAAAATCCATACGTTGTAAAAACTAGCTAGTTAATAAAAATAAATGGATTAATGTAAAATAAAAGCCGCATAGTTAATATGCGTGCCTATCAAAAACAAATGGGTAGGCATTACAAATGTAAAATGCTCTACTTAAATTAATTTTAACATCACAGTAGTGATGTGTCAATAATAAAATTTGAGACATTTTATTATGGAGTTTCAACAAGAATATCAAACAATAATATTAATGGATATAATCCTAGTTTTAAATGTTTAGAGATTAATATGAAGAAATTTAATGATGGAACGGATATGTATGTTGGTGCAATAAGTGCAGATGAAGTTGTTTTTGCTGGAGGTAAAAGTGGAGCAGCTAATTACGATTATTATCTATTAAATAATTATCAAAAAGAAAAAGAATTATTTTTCCTAACATCAAGTATAAGACAATCATATGGTTCAACAGATACTCTTTATGTTGTTAGATATAATGGTGGATTAATTAATGCTTATGTAAAACGAGATGATGTATCAAATAAAGATTCATTTAGACCAGCAATAAATCTAAAATCTAACACAAAAATATTATCTAGCAATGGATTAAAAACTAATCCATATACAATTAAATAAAAAATGTAAACGAATTAACAAAATATTATTAGTTCGTTTTATTTTGTGATATAATTTTTATTGTAGAGGAGTGTTAGAATGAAAAAATTAAAAATTATAATATTATGTTTATGTTTAATTACTTTATGTGGATGTAAAAAGAATAGTGATGAACTAGTTATGGCAACAGAAGCAGGATTTGCACCATTTGAATATTATGAAAATAATGAGATAGTAGGAGTAGACGTTGAAATAGCAAAAGCTATCGCGAACAAAATGGGAAAAAAATTAGTTATAAAAGATGTTGCATTTGATTCAATAATAAATGAAGTTAAAAGTGGAAAAGCAGATATTGGAGCAGCAGGAATAAGTTATACTGAAGAAAGAAGCAAACAAGTAGATTTTTCTAATGATTACTTTACATCAAAAATAGTTGTAATAGTAAAATATAGTGATGATGAATCTAATTTTAATGACTTAAATACAAAAAAAATAGCAGTTCAACTAGGAAGTACAGCAGATACATTTATAACAAAAAATTATAAAAATGCAACAATTACAAGACAAAAAAAATACTTATCAGCAATAGAAGACTTAAAAAATAATAAAGTTGATTGCGTAGTAATGGATGAATTACCAGCTAAAGAAATATTAGAAAAAAACTCTAATTTAAAATTATTAAATAAAATCTTATCTACTGAAAACTATGGTATGGTAGTAAAAAAGAATAATACTGAACTAATGAATACAGTAAATGAAGTAATTGAAGAATTAAAAAGTTCTGGTAAAATAGATGAATTTGTTTTAAATTATACAGAATAGGAGATATTATGATAAATTGGATAAAAGATACTTTATATTATAGTTTAATATATGATAATCGTTATAAATATATAATAGAAGGTTTATTTAATACAATATTAATAGCATTTTTTGCAGTAATAATAGGGATTGTTATTGGAATAATAATTTCATTAATTAGAAATTATTATGATAATAAGAAAAAGTTAGGAATATTAAATTTTTTATCAACTTGTTATGTAAATATTATAAGAGGAACACCTGTTATATTACAATTAATGATAATATATTACGTTATTTTTAAAAGCGTAGATATTAATATATTAATTGTAGGAATACTTGCTTTTGGTATTAATAGTGGAGCATATGTTTCAGAAATTATAAGAAGTGGTATAAATAGTATTGATAAAGGACAAATGGAAGCAGGATATAGTTTGGGATTAAAATATAATACTATAATGAAAAACATTATATTACCACAAGCAATAAAAAATATATTACCAGCATTAGGTAATGAATTTATAACACTTTTAAAAGAAACAAGTGTTGGTGCTTATATAGGTATTATTGAACTAACTAAAGCCAGTGACATAATTGCATCACGTACATACGATTACTTTTTTCCACTAATTATTGTTGCAATTATTTATTTAATAATGACATTTTCATTAGCTAAATTAATAAGTACTTTAGAAAGGAAGTTCAAAAATGCTTGAAGTAAAAAAAATAAATAAAAGTTTTGATAATAAAAAAGTATTAAAAAATGTTAGTTTTAATGTTTCTAAAGGAGAACGTATTGCAATAATAGGACCTAGTGGTTGTGGAAAGAGTACTACATTAAGATGTATTAACTTATTAGAAAAACCAGATAATGGAAATATAATATTTGATAATATAGATTTAATGGATAAAAAAACTAATTTAGAAGAAGTAAGAAGACATATAGGAATGGTTTTTCAATCATTTAATTTATTCGATAACATGACTGTTTTAGAAAATATAATATTAGCACCTACTAAATTAAAAATAATGAATAAAAAAGATGCTATAAAAGAAGCTAAAATATTATTAAAAAGATTTAATTTACTAGATAAAATAAATAATTATCCAAGAGAATTGTCTGGAGGAGAAAAACAAAGAGTTGCAATAATAAGAACATTAATTATGAAAGTAAAAATAATACTTTTTGATGAACCAACTAGTGCATTAGATCCAGAAATGGTATCAGAAGTTGAAAATGTAATAAAACAAATAGCATTTGATGGAATGACTATGATAATAGTTTCACATGAAATGAACTTTATTAAAAATGTAGCAACTAAAGTTATTTATATGAATGATGGAAAAATAATAGAAACTGGTACAGTTGAAGAAATATTTGATAATCCAAAAGATGAATCATTAAAAAAATTTCTAGGGCTTTTAAATTTTTAATACAAAAATATAATTTATATGTTATACTTATTATATAAGAATAGAAGGAGAAAAATTTATGAGTGTGATAAATGTTAGAAGTGAAATTGCACCACTTAAAAAAGTGCTATTACATAGACCCGGTAATGAGTTATTAAATTTAACACCGGATACATTAAGCAGATTGTTATTTGATGATATACCATATTTACCAGATGCAATAAAAGAACATGAAGAATTTGTTTCAATTTTAAGAAGCAATGGAGTAGAAGTGGTATTCTTAGAAGATTTAATGGCAGATGTATTAAGACTAAGTAGTGAAATAGAGGATAAATTTATAAGACAATTTATTTATGAAGCTGGAATACGTACTCCAAAATACAAAAATCTTGTTTATGAATATTTAAAAAGTTTTATAAACAAAAAAGAACTAGTTTTAAAAACTATGGAAGGTATTAAAATTGGGGACATAAGCAGAAAGAAAAGAGAAGTAGAAAAGTCTTTAGTAGATTTAGTTAGTGAAGAATCAGAATTTATTGCTGATCCAATGCCAAACTTATATTTTACAAGAGACCCATTTGCAAGTAGTGGTAATGGAATAATATTAAATAAAATGTATTCTGTAACAAGAAACAGAGAAACAATTTATGCAGAATATATATTCAACTATCATCCAGATTACAAAAATGATGTAAAAAAATATTATGATAGGTACTTATCTTATCATATTGAAGGTGGAGATGTTTTAAACTTAAGCGAACATGTACTTGCAGTTGGAATTAGTCAAAGAACTGAAGCAGCTGCAATAGATGAACTTGCTAAAAATATGTTTAAAGATCCTGATTGTATGATTGATACAATACTTGCATTTAATATTCCAGAAAGTCGTGCATTTATGCATTTAGATACTGTATTTACTCAAATAGATTATGATAAATTTACATATCATCCAGGAATTATGGATACATTACAAGTGTTTGAAATAACTGAAGGTGATATTCCTGAAAGTGATGAAGACTTAAATGTTGTTGAAGTAAATGGAAGTTTAGAAGAAATATTAGAAAAATATTTAGGAAGAAAAATAGAATTAATCCCATGTGCTGGTGGAGAAAAAACAAGCAGTGAAAGAGAACAATGGAACGATGGAACAAATACATTGGCAATAGCACCAGGAGTTGTTGTGGTATATAACAGAAACAATATTACAAATAACATACTAAGAGAACATGGACTTAAAGTAATTGAAATGAGTAGTGCTGAGTTATCTCGTGGTAGAGGAGGACCTCGTTGTATGAGCATGCCTTTAGTAAGAGAAAACTTAAAAGAAATAAATACTAAAAATGATATAGAAACATTAGATATTAATGAAAGAAAGGATGAAAATGATGAATTTAACTGGCAGGAATTTTTTAACATTAATTGATTACAGTCCAGAAGAAATTAGATATTTACTTGATTTATCTAAAGATTTAAAAAGTAAAAAGAAACATCATATTTCACATGAATATCTAAAAGGAAAAAATATAGTACTTTTATTTGAAAAAACATCTACTAGAACTCGTTGTGCTTTTGAAGTTGCAGGTAGAGATCTAGGAATGGGTGTAACATACCTAGATCCTGGAAGCAGTCAAATGGGTAAAAAAGAAAGCATTAGTGATACAGCAAAAGTACTAGGAAGAATGTATGATGGAATTGAGTATAGAGGTTTCGAACAATCTATAGTAGAAACATTAGCAGAAAATGCTGGAGTTCCAGTTTGGAATGGTTTAACTACTGAATTTCATCCAACTCAAATGTTGGCAGATGTATTAACAGTAGAAGAAAATTTTGGATATTTAAAAGGAATAAAATTAGTATTCATGGGAGATGCTAGAAACAATGTTGCCAATTCTCTAATGATAGTTTGTGCTAAAATGGGAATGCATTTTGTTGCATGTGCTCCAAAAAGTTTATGGCCTAGTCTAGATCTAGTTATAAAAGCAAAAGAAATAGCAAGTTCTACTGGAGCAACAATTAATTTCACAGATGATGTTTCAGTTGGAACTAAAGATGCAGATGTAATTTATACTGATGTATGGGTTTCAATGGGAGAACCTGATGATGTATGGGCTGAAAGAATAAAATTACTAAAAACATATCAAGTTAATAAAGAAGTTATGCAAAATGCAAAAAATAATGCAATATTCTTACATTGCTTACCATCATTTCATGATTTAAATACAACTATAGGTAAAGATGTATACAAAAAGTTTGGTCTTAAAGAAATGGAAGTTAGTGATGAAGTATTTAATTCATCACAATCTAAAGTATTCGACCAAGCAGAGAATAGGATGCATACAATAAAAGCTGTTATGTATGCAACAATGAAAAAATGAAAAAAATAGTTGTAGCATTAGGTGGAAATGCGTTAGGAAAAACTCCTACAGAACAATTAAAAATATTAGAAAGTGTTAGCAAAATATTAGTAGGTTTAATTAAAGATGGAAATAGAGTTGTTCTAACGCATGGCAATGGTCCACAGGTAGGAGCAATAAATTTGGCAATGGAGTATGCATCAAATGGTAAAGTTAAGACTCCAGATATGCCTTTTGCTGAATGTGGAAGTATGAGTCAAGGTTATATTGGTTATCAATTACAACAATGTTTACAAGATGAATTAGAAAGATGTGGTATTGTTAAAAATTGTGCAACCTTAATAACACAAGTCCTAGTTGATAAAAAAGATAAAGCCTTTAAAAATCCTACAAAACCAATTGGAGATTTTTACACAAGAAGCGAAGCTTTAAAAATCGAAAATGAAAAAGGCTATATCATGAAAGAAGACGCAGGACGTGGATTTAGGAGAGTAGTACCGTCTCCTGAACCAATAGATATTATCGAAAAAAACGTAATAAAAAAATTAGTTGACGATGATATTATAGTTATTGCATGTGGTGGTGGTGGAATACCAGTTGTAAAAACTAATAAAATTGAATTATTAGAAGGTGTAGATGCAGTTATAGATAAAGATAAAACAGCAAGTTTGCTTGCAAAATTAATAGACGCAGATATGCTTTTAATACTAACATCTATTGATAAAGTTTATATAAACTTTAATACAGAAAATCAAACTGGACTAGATGACGTTGATATAAATGACTTAAAATATTTTATCAACTCAAAAGAATTTGCAAGTGGAAGTATGCTTCCTAAAATAGAAGCTTGTATGTCATTTGTAGAAAATGACGATAAAAAACTTGCAATAATAAGTTCACTAGAAAATGCTGTAGATGCAATAAATGGAAAAAAAGGTACAACAATAAGGAGGAGAAAATAAAAATGGCAAAAAAGAAAAAGAAAACGATGTTATCAGCTTTTTCAATTATTCTTATACTAATATTTGGTTTAGGAATATTATCACATTTACTTCCAAATGCTAAATTTGTAGGAGATAACATAGTAAACGGAAGTGGAACTATTGGTGCAAAATTATCAGAAATTTTAATGTCACCAATATTAGGGTTTGAAGATGCAGTAGATGTATCAATATTCATAATGGTTTTAGGAGGTTTCTTAGCTGTTATAAATAAAACTGGTGCTCTTGAAACTGGTATTAAAGCCCTAGTACAAAAACTAAAGGGAAGAGAATTATTATTAATTCCAATCTTGATGTTTATATTCTCAGTAGGTGGTACAACTTATGGTATGCTTGAAGAAACTGTAGGTTTCTACGTATTATTAGCAGCAACAATGATGGCTGCAGGAATGGATCCAGTTGTTGGATCAGCAACTATATTATTAGGAGCTGGAAGTGGAGTTTTAGGATCAACTATTAACCCATTTGCTACTGGAGCAGCAGTAAGTGCTTTACCAGATGGAATAAAAGCAAATCAAGGTTTAGTAATCCTAATAGGTGTTATACTTTGGTTAACAACACTAGCAATTAGCTGCTTCTTTGTATTACGCTATGCTGCTAAAGTAAAACGTGATAAAGGTTCTACAATAATGAGTTTAAGAGAACAACAAAACGCAGAAAAGAAATTTGGTAAATATGAAACAACTACAAAAGATAAAGCAGTATTAACTGGTAAACAAAAAATAACATTATATTTATTTGCCTTAACATTTGTTATAATGATAATTGGATTTATTCCATGGGGTGAATTTAATATAACAATTTTTGATAAATTTACTGGATGGCTTACAGGAGCAAGCTTAGGTAATTGGTGGTTCTATGAATCAGCATTATGGTTCCTAATAATGTCAATAATAATTGCAATAATTAATAAATTTGGAGAAAAAGGATTTGTTGATACATTTGTAGATGGTGCAGACGACATGATAGGTGTTATACTTATAATAGCTGTTGCACGTGGAGCAAGCGTATTAATGAAAACAACTTACTTAGATAATTATATAATATATAATGCAGCAAATATGCTATCTAAATTACCAGAATTAGCATTTGTTCCATTAAATTATATATTACATATTGTACTATCAGTTCTAGTTCCATCTAGTAGTGGACTAGCAACACTATCAACTCCAATAATTGCACCACTTGCAGCACAACTAGGATATAGTACTGAAGTTTCAGTAATGACAATGGTTTCTGCAAACGGACTTGTAAATTTAATTACTCCAACTTGTGGAGCTATTATGGGAGGCTTAGCACTAGCAAAAGTAGAATACTCTACTTGGGTTAAATTTGCTTTCAAAATAGTAGTAAGTATAGCAATTGCTAATATGATTATACTTTCATTATTTGCATTAGTAATGGCTTAATAAATGACAGGTTTTCCTGTCTTTTATTATATATTTATGATATTATATTAATTAGGAGAAATAAATTATGGAATATATAATAAAAAGCAATTCATATAGATTACTAAAAAATAAATTAAAAATATTAACAAAAGACATTGATAAAGAAAATATAGATTACTATGATTTATCCGATACCAGTATCAAAAATATAATAGAAGAAGCAAATTATGTATCACTATTTAATGATAAAAAAGCAATAATAGTATATAATGCTGATATATTTGGGACAAAATATGAATATAAAAATGATTTAGAAATATTAGAAAAATATTTAACTAATCCCAATAATAATACAATTTTAATATTCATAACAGATAATGTATCTAAAACAAAAAAATGTGTTAAATTAATTAATGAAAAAGGAAATCTAATAGAATTAATAAGACCAACAGGAGATAATTTAAAAAAAGAAATAAATAATTATTTAAAAAATAATAATTATAAAATAGAAAATAATGCATTAGATTTACTAATAAAAAGAGTAGATAATAATTATGATTATATATTAAATGAACTAGATAAAATAATGATAATAAAAAAAGACTATATAATAACAACAAGTGATATAAAAGAATATACAATAAATATAGAAAATATAGATATATTTAAATTTGTAGATTTAATAATAAAAAAAGATGTAGAAGAATGTTTATCAGAATTAAATATTTTAATAGAAAATAATATAGAACCAGCAATAATATTAAGTAATATTGCAACCCAATATAGATTAATATACAGCGTAAAGAATTTAATAAAACAAGGTCAAACAGAAAAAACTATTGCTGATGAGCTTTCTATTCATCCATACAGAATAAAATTAGCTCATGATAATAGTTATAAATATTCTAATGAGGAATTAAAAGAAAAGCTATTATATATAGGTGAATTAGATAAAAAAATAAAAACAGGAGAACTTGATAAATATAATGCATTAAAAATATTTATAATAAATTTGTAAAAAATTATTTACAACAATCATCAATTTTGATATATTATATTTAAGGTAGAAATACCTAGTAAGCAAATTTTCTATTCATAAAAAAAGATAATATGAGACTTTATACTTCTCTCCCGACCTCGAAATTTTGTTCGGGG
>CAKONF010000034.1 GCA_934097015.1 uncultured Bacilli bacterium
AAAATGGTATATGAAAATGGAGAGATATTTCCAGTGTTTGATGAAGAAAAGTTTCATGAGAATGAAAAGAGAGAAAAATTCGAACAAGGACAAGAAGCAAAACAATTTGAAATTGCCAGAAATCTTAAATTAAGAAACTTTAGTACTAAAGATATTGCTGACATTACAAAATTAACTGAAGAGCAAGTCGTGAACTTATAATGTATTAAATTATTTGTTGCTATTATTAATTTAAATAAAATCAATTTTTTTACTTAAAGTTCAAATATTCTTTGCATAAAATTAATTAGTATGCTATAATACCTCTAGAGCGAAAGCTCCTTGCTTAAAAATAGTTTTAAGCCGAATAGACCAGAAGGAGGTGTATTATGAACAAATATGAAATTATGTTCATTTTAAAATCTAATGAGGAAGAAGCTATAAAAAAAGAAGTTTCTCAATTAACTAGTATTATTACTGATATGAAAGGTAATATTACAAATGAAAAAGAAATGGGAAATAGAAAATTAGCTTATCCAATAAATAAAGAAGTAAATGGATATTATTATGTAATTAATTGTGATGCTAATAGCGAGATTATTGCTGAATTTGATAGAAAAGCAAGAATTAATGAAAATGTTATTAGACATTTAATTATTAGATTAGATGAGGAGTAATCATGAATAGTGTTATATTAGTAGGTAGATTAACTAGAGATCCAGAACTAAGAACTACACCAAACGGAATTGCTACATGCCAAGTTAATTTAGCAGTAAACGGTATTCCTAATCAAAATGGAGAAAGAACTACTGATTTTATTAATGTTGTTGTTTGGAGAAGACAAGCAGAAAATGTTGCTAAATTTTGTCAAAAGGGTAGCCAAGTTGGAGTAGAAGGAAAGATTCATACAAGAAGTTATGATGCTAGTGATGGTTCAAAGAGATATGTGACTGAAGTAGTTGCAAGTAATATTACTTTCTTAGGAAGTAGTAGTGGTAATAGAGTACAAAATACTAATAGCAGTTTTGGATCTATGCCAGAGATGAATACAGTAAGTAGTATGCCTAGTACAAATGAAACTACTGATCTTAATGATGATCCATTTAAAGATTTTGGTAGTGAAGTAGTACTAAGCGATGATGACTTACCATTTTAAGGAGGATTATAATGGCTGAATTTTATCGTAAAAAGAAAAAGATATGTCAAATGTGTGCTGGAAAATCAGTAGATTATAAAGATGTTAATATCATTTCTAAATATATAAATGAAAAAGGAAAGATTATGCCAAGACGAATGACTGGTGCTTGTGCTAAACATCAAAGACATATAGCAATGCAAGTTAAAAGAGCTAGATTTATGGCTTTAATACCATTTGTTAAATAAAAGTACATTGTGTACTTTTTTTTAATGCAAAAAAATGTTATAATAATTTTAGATTTTAGGAGGTACAAATGAAAGTTATATTACTTAAAGATGTCAAAAAACAAGGAAAAAAGAATGATATAATAGAAGTTAGTGATGGTTATGCAAATAACTTTTTAATAAAAAATGGTTTAGCTGTTAGATATACAGATGGATCAAAAAATAAACTTAATCATGAAATTAAAATTAAACAAGATGAAGAAGATAAATTAGTAGAAGAGCTTAATAAAATAAAAAAAGAAATAGAAAACAAGAAAATTGTCTTTACTGTGAAATCGGGTAAAGATGGAAAAATATTTGGAACTATTAGTAGTAAACAAATTAGTGAAGAATTAAAAAAAATGGGTTATAACATAGATAAAAAAACTATAGTTATGGATCATATAATAGATACGTTAGGGACACATAAGGTAGTTGCTAAAGTACATAAAAGAGTTGAAATTAATCTTACTATTGTAGTTTGTTAGGAGGAATTAATATGATAGAAAGAAAGATGCCTCAAAATTTAGAAGCAGAGATGTCTATATTAGGTGCATGTTTCTTAAGTACATATGCGTTTGATAAAGTGTGCGAAGAAGTAAGTAGTGATATGTTTTATAGTGAAGCAAACAAAAAGATTTTTGAAGCACTTTATAAATTACATCAAGATAAAATTCCACTTGATAGTACTGTACTGGTAAATGAAATAGAAAAACATGAAAATATAAATTCAATAGGTGGGTTAGAGTATTTAGGTGAAGTCATTGATTCTGTTATTACTGCTGCTAATATTGATTATTATATAGATATAATTCGTGAAAAAGCTTTACGAAGAAAGTTGGTTGAAGTAAGTACTAATATTACTACTAGTGCTTTTGATGAAGAGACTGAAACTAATGATATTATTGATAATGCTGAAAAAAGTATTTTCAGTGTCACAAAATCTCGAAAAGCTGGAGAATTTAAATCAATTAGTGATGTGATGAAAAATACACAAGCAAGACTTGAAGATTTAGCAAAAAATGATAAAGAGATAACAGGAATTGCTACTGGATTTTATGATTTTGATAAATTAACTAGTGGTTTACATGAAAATGAATTAATTATTATTGCAGCACGTCCTGCTATGGGTAAAACTGCTTTTGCCCTTAATTTAGCTGTTAATTCTGCAATTAATTCTAAAAAAAATGTTGCATTATTTAATTTAGAGATGAGTGCGGAACAACTTGCAATGCGTATGATTGCAGCACAGGGTGGAATAGATCAAAATAAACTTAAAACTGGAAGGCTAGAGCATAATGATTGGAAAAAAGTAAATGAAGCAATGAGTGAATTAAGTGATACTAATCTTTATATTGAAGACGCATCTGGTATAAGTGTAAGTGAAATACGTGCTAAATGTAGAAGACTTGCAACACAAGGTCCAGGCCTTGGATTAGTAATTATCGATTATTTACAATTGATTGAAGGAAGTAGCAGATATGCTGGAAATAGACAACAAGAAGTATCTGAAATTTCAAGATCTTTAAAAACTATGGCAATGGAACTTGGAGTGCCTGTTATTGCTCTAGCTCAGTTGTCACGTAGTGTCGAATTAAGAGAAAACAAAAGACCAATTATGAGTGATTTAAGAGAATCTGGTTCAATAGAACAAGATGCAGATATTGTAGCATTTCTTTATAGAGATGATTACTATAATAAAAGTGCTAGCGAACAAACTAATATTAGTGTCACTGAACTTATAGTTGGAAAACATCGTAATGGTAGCACAGGTACTATAGAACTACTATTTGAAAGAACAATGAGTAATTTTAGAAATTATTTAAAAAAACAGGAAGGTGAATAGATGGATACATTTAATAAAATAATGGGGGTATCAATCACAATTTTTATTTCAATATTAGTTTTTTTCTTTGGTGTTAAAACAAAAGTAGAAGGTAATCCAAAGAGTTTATATCAAGTTTATTTAAATGGGGATAATATTGGTTTAATAGAAAATAAACAAGAATTGTTAGATTTAATTGATAAAGAACAAATTGAAATAAAAAATAAATATAAAGTTAATAAAGTTTATCCACCTAGTGGTTTAGATATACAAGATGTTATTACTTATGATGATAATATAAGTCCAGTAAATACAGTTTATGAAAAAATTAAAGATAAAGAACCATTTACTATAAGTGGATATGAAATCACAATTACTTATAAAGATGATGAAAATTCAAGCAGTGATGATTCATCTAATGAAGAGGTAAAAAAAATAAAAAAAGATCCTATTAAATTAAATGTTTTAAAAAAGAAAGATTTTGAAGATGGTTTTTATAATACTATTGCAGCTTTCGTCGGAAGTGAAACTTTAGATAAATATAAAAATGATACACAAACTGAAATTACTGAAACTGGTAGTACAATTGAAAATATATATTGGAATGAAGATATAAAAATAAAAGAAGCTTATTTAAGCACAGAAGAATATATTTATACTAATAGTAGTGATATAAGTAAGTATTTGTTGTTTGGTACATTAAAAGATGGAAGCAAATATACAGTTAAAGATGGAGATAATATTACTAGTGTTGCTGAAGCTAATAATTTGAATGTTGATGAATTTTTAGTTGCAAATCCTGAGTTTACAAGTGCTAATGTTTTATTAACAAAAGGACAAGAAGTTAACACAGCTCTTATTAATCCACTTGTTAGTATTGTATATGAAGAAGAAAAAGTAGAAGATGTTGCGGTTCCATTTGAAACAGAATATCAAGATGATGATACAAAATATAGAGGTAGTAATGAAACTATTCAAGAAGGAGAAAATGGAGAAACAAGAGTTACAGAAAAAATTCAATATATAAATGGAGAAATTCAAGGACTTTATATTACCAATAAAACTGAATTAGTTCCTGCTGTAAATAAAATTGTAAAACGCGGAACAAAAGCTCCTGAATATAGTAGCGGTGGATATGAATTTTATAATGTGTCATTTACTAATGATTCATGGAGTTGGCCTACAATAACACCTTACGTTATTACAAGTAGATTTGCTTATCGTTGGGGTAGTTTACATAAAGGAATAGATATATCTGGTTGTGGATATGGAAGCCCAGTATTTGCAGTTGGTGATGGTATAGTTGTTGAGACTGGATATCATTCTAGTATGGGTACTTATGTTTATATTCAACATGGAAATAATTATTATACTCAATACATGCATTTAGCTAAATATACAGTTAGTGTAGGACAGACAGTGTCACGTGGAGAACAAGTAGGTATGATGGGTAATTCGGGATTTTCAACTGGAACACATTTACATTTAGGTGTTGCAATAGGTTATCCATATCAAGGTGGAAAATTTGTAAACCCTTGTGGGAGCATATTCTCATGTTAGTTAGTGTACTTGCGAGTGGCTCTAAAGGAAACTCAACATTAATAAGAACAGAAAAATTAAATATATTGATTGATGCAGGAATGAATTTAAAATATTTAAAAGAACAATTGTCATATTTTGAACTGTTGCCAAGTGATATAAATTATATATTTTTGACTCACACACATAAAGATCACGTAGGCGCACTACAAACTTTTGTAAAAAATAATAATCCAACAATTTGTTTGGGAAAAAAAATGCTAAAAGATTTAGATTATTTAAAAGATTATGATAATATATTATTAATGGATAATATTATTGAATTAGAAGATGTTATAGTTGAAACAATAAAAACTAGTCATGATGCAAGTGAATCTTTAGGATATATATTTACTTCATTAACTAAATCTTTAGTATATATTACTGATACCGGTTATATAAATAATAAATATTTTAATAAAATTTATAATAAAAATATGTATATTATGGAAAGTAATCATGATGTTGAAATGCTTATGCATGGATCTTATCCTCCATGGTTAAAGCAAAGAGTTCTTTCAGATAGAGGACATTTATCAAATCAAGCTTCGTCATTTTATTTATCTAAACTAATTGGCGATAATACAAGTTATGTTGTACTAGCACATTTATCACACGAAAATAATACTGAAGAAATTGCTTACAATACTTTATCTAATACTTTAAAAGAATATGATGTAAATTTTGATAATATTTTTATTGCTAAACAAAATGAAAAAACAAAGGATTTTATATTATGATTAAGATTATATGTGTAGGAAAATTAAAAGAAAAATATTTAATTGATTTAGTAAATGATTATAAAAATAGAATTAATAAATATCATAAATTAGAAGTTATAGAATTAAAGGATTCTAATATAAAAAATGAGGGTATAGATATAATAAAACATATTAGTAGTAAAGATTTTATTATTACTATGGAAATTGGTGGAAAAAAGTTAAATAGTTTAGAATTTAGTAAAAAAATTGATAGTTGGTTAATGACATATTCAATTATTACTTTTATAATTGGTGGTTCTGATGGTATTGATGATAGTGTAAAAGAAATTTCTAATTATAAATTGTCATTTAGTGATTTAACCTTTCCTCATGGACTTTTTAGAGGATTCTTATTAGAACAAATTTATAGAAGTTTTAAAATATTAAATAATGAAACTTATCATAAGTGAGGAGGATAATTTATGAAAATAGGAAATGACTGGGATATTGTTTTAAAGGATGTTTTTGAAAGAGAAGATTTTAGAAATTTAATTATTAAAGTTAATAAAGAATATGCTAGTAATGTATGTTTTCCAATGAAAAAAGAGGTATTTAATGCTATAAAATTAACTCCTTATAAAAACGTAAAGGTTGTTATAGTAGGACAGGATCCTTATCATGGAATAGGTGAAGCTCATGGTTTATCATTTAGTGTTTTATGTCAAAAACTTCCACCTAGTTTAAAAAATATATACAAAGAATTATATGATGATTTAAATATTACTCCTAGTAATAGTGGTAATTTAACTTGTTGGGCTAATGAAGGTGTTCTTCTTTTAAATGCAGTACTTACTGTTAGAAAAGATTGTCCTGCTAGTCATAAAGATTTAGGGTGGCAAGATTTTACTGACGAAATTATTAGAAGAATAGAAAAAAAAGATGAAGTTGTTGTGTATATACTTTGGGGAGCCTTTGCTAGAAGTAAAAAATCTTTAATTATTAACCCTAAACATTATATTATAGAATCAGCTCATCCAAGTCCTTTTAGTGCTAGATATGGTTTTTTTGGATCAAAACCATTTAGCAAATGTAATGATATATTAATTAAAAATGGTTTAAAACCTATAGATTGGCAAGTAAAATAAATTTATTAAATAAAAGTATATACAATATCATGTACTCAATATTTAAATAAGGATATAGTATTACAAAAGATGGAAATAACTACACAGTAAATGGAACATCAAGTATAACAACATCAAAACCAACATTCAAATTTGCAGAAAATGCAAAAAATACATATTCAAGATTTACAGTAAATGAAACAACATTATTAAATGGAAATAAAATAAATGGAGATTTAACATATCCAATAGGACTTTAACAGCAGATGAAGTAGCATATGCAAGAGCATATAAATATCAACAGGAAAATAAAACATATTATTTATATGATTCAACAATAACTTCTTTTTGGTGACTTTTGTCTCCAGTTGGTTATGATGGTTCAAATGTAAATATCTGATATGTTAATTATGTTTATGGCTACATTGGTGATACCAGTATTGGCGTCTCTATCGATTTTCGACCTAGTTTGAATCTAAAATCTAGTGTAGTAGTATCAGGTGGAGATGGGACAAAAGAAAGTCCATACACAGTAAAATTAAGTTAGGTTGTCTAACTTTTTTTGACAAATTATTTAATAATTATATTTTATAATATACTAGGTGATATAAATGACTATATATTTAGACCTAGTTTTTTTAATTAATTTATTAATGGATTTCTATATATTAACTGGTGTTAAATTTTTACTTAAATTACAAACAAAACTAATTAGAATAATACTAGGATCTTTAGTAGGAAGTTTATCATTACTTTTATTATTTCTTAAATTAAATACCTTAGAAATAAACATATATAAAATTATTATAAGTATAATTATGGTATATATAACTTTTGGAAAGAATAAATTTTTTAATAAACTATTTTATCTTTATATAATAAGTATAGTATTGGGAGGAAGTATATATTTAATAAATGATAGTTTAGGATATAAAGTAGATGGATTTATATTTATAAATAATGGATATAACATAAATATAATTATTCTACTAGTATTAAGTCCTTTTATAATATATTTATATACTAAAGAATTTTTAAATTTTAAAAAGAAAATTAATACAATATATAATGTGATTATAAAATTAAAAGATAAAACATTAAATATAGAAGGGTTCTTAGATACTGGTAATAAATTAATTGATCCGTATTTTAAACGGCCCATTATTTTATTAAATATAAAATATATTAATTTAAATAAATATAATATTATTTATGTACCATTTAGATCATTAAATAATAATGGTATATTAAAATGTATAATACCTGAATATATATTAATAGATAATAAAAAAATAGATAAATGTTTAATTGGTATAAGTCATAATTTAAAATATGATTGTATATTAAATGAAAGGATATTTGAACTATGAAAAGATTAATGAAATTAATTATTAAGTTGTTTTATAAGGATAATATTTGTTTATTCTTAGGAAGTACAGATATTTTACCACCACCATTAAGTAGTGAAGAGGAAACTAAATATCTTATACTTGCTAATAATGGAGATATAGAAGCTAGAAATAAGCTTATAGAACATAATGTAAGATTAGTTGTTTTTCTTGCTAAAAAATATGAAAATACAGGATATGATTTAGAAGATTTAGTTAGTATTGGTTCTATAGGGTTAATAAAAGGAATTAATACTTATAAGATGGATAAAAATATAAAACTTGCAACGTATTGTTCTAGATGTATAGCTAATGAAATATTAATGTTTTTAAGAAAAAATAAAAGAAGAAAAAGTGAAATAAGTTTTGAGGATGCATTAAATTATGATGCAGAAGGTAATGAATTACATTTGGAGGATATATTAGGTACTGAAGATGATATAGTATACAAAGAATTTGAAAATAAAATTGATAAAAAAATGTTAGAAAATGAACTAAATAGTTTAAGCGATAGAGAAAGACATATAATGAAATTAAGATATGGATTAAATAATACTGAGGAATATACTCAAAAAGAAGTTGCTAATATGCTTGGTATAAGTCAATCATATATTTCTAGAATAGAAAAAAAAGTTATTAAAAGATTAAAAAGTACTATGAAAGTTTAATTTTATCAAAAAAATATTTACAAAAAGTACTAGTTTTGATATAGTATATTTAAGGTAGAAATACCTAATAATACAATTTACGATTCATGAAAAAACAAGAAACATACTTCTTCCCCAACCCCAAAAATCG
>CAKONF010000035.1 GCA_934097015.1 uncultured Bacilli bacterium
TTCTTTATACCCCCCCCCCCAACGATTTTTGGGGTTGGGGAAGAAGTATGTTTCTTGTTTTTTCATGAATCGTAAAAATTGTTTTAGGTATTTCTACCTTAAATAAATATTATCAAAAAAAGATATTTTATTCAATACCTTTTTTTAACATTTTTATGATTCTTTACTATTATTTTCTTTTACTTCATTTTGTTTAGTATATACATTTCCATTTAATGAATTATATAAGTAATTAAAATAATTATTTTTAATTGCTAAACTACTCATTTTTATTTTTGTATCTATTTTATTGTTGATATTTTGTAATTCTTCTACAGTATAAGTTTTATCTTTATAATATTCTATATCACTTCTTGAAGCATTATAATATGCATATTCATTTTTCCAACTACCATCTGCAAAAACAACTAGAGATTCGTAATCTTTACTTAATAAATCAGTTCCCATATAAAGTCTTGGATCATAATCTAGATCAAATAGATTTGCTATCGTTGGAAGTATATTAATGTATGAAGTATATGAATCATATTCTTTATTTTCTATTTTACTATTATATATAACAAAAGGTACTCTTTCATTTTCATAATCAACATTTGTATCATAATCTAATACTGTATTTATTGTATTAGTTGATAATCCATATGGATAATGATCTCCATACATAACTATTACAGTATCATCTAAAATACCTTTTTCTTTTAATCCATCTAATAATATTCCTAGTGCATTATCTAATATTTTTAATTTAGATTTATATCTTTTTAAATCTATTCTAATATCTCTATCTTCATATAAACTTAAATATTTATCCCCTTCTATAGAAGAGTAATAATATGGTTGATGACTGGAAACTGTTGTTAACCATGTCATAAAATGATCATTATCAACATCATCTATTAATTTTAAAACTTGTTCCATAAAATCTTCATCACTGGCCCAATTTTTATAAATATTAGAATATTCTATTCCTAACTTATCAGCACCATAATAAGCTTGACTTCCCATATTAGTATGTATTTCATTTCTATAATAATAGTGTTCTGTATAGTCGTGAGCACTAAATGTATAATATCCTTTATTATTAAATAAATTAAATATACTTTCAAAATAAGTGTTCTTTCTATAATTATTTGCAGTACATGTATTATATATTGAAAATAAACTTGTCATTCCACTCATTTCATTATTACCAGTACTACAACTATTTCTAGGACTATAATTATTTTTCCAGTGCCATCCTTCACTATACATTTTATAAAAGTTCGGATAATCTTCTTCATTAATTATAATATCATTTACACTTTCTAACATTATTACAATTAGATTTTTATCTTTAAATAATCCAGTATATGAATTAGTATCTGTTATATTATTATTAATAAAATAATTATTTAATGTATTTAATGTTTCATTAGTTTCATTATCTATTAAATTATTCCAATTAGTATCATTAAATTTTCTAGTACTATTTTCTTTTTTATATTCATTACTTTTATTTTCTACTTTATAAATTACTTTTTGATTAGTTGGAAAAAAATAATTATTTACATCTAATAAACCAAAAGTTGTTATACCAAATTGTTTAATTGTTATACTTGGTACTGATGGATTTATAAATAATTTTTTATTTTCTACTGTTTGTAATTTATTTTGCATAAAAGGTATGTATAGTGTTAATAAATATATGTTAGATAATAAGCATAGTATTAATGTATTTAAACATATTTTTTTTATATATAATTTTTTATTAATATTTTTATAATTATTTTTAAAATTATTTATATTATATTTTTTTATAATTTTTTTATTTATAAATATATAATATATTATTATTAATATAAATGGCAATAAATTAAAATAATAATACCATTTAAAACTTAATATAAATTCTCTTATATAGTCTATTACAGCACCTAATTGACTAGATGTACCTAAAGACATATATACTCCAATAAAGTTATTAAATCCAGTTTCTACAAATGCATATATACTACATATAAATATAAATATTATATTAATATATTTATGTATTTTTTTATTAATAAAGTATTCTATATTGCTAATAATAAAACTTATTATAAAAGAAGATATTATTATTCTAATAGTTGAATAATCTATTATTTTATAAAAATTAACTATTTTAAATATTATTTCTAGTATTATTAAAAATATAAAATTAATTATAGTATTTAATAATATGTTTTTATTTATATATTTTTTCATATCTTTTATATACTCCTTTAAGACATATTAAATATAATATAACAATATTTGTTATAAGTCCATATAACATTTTAATTTTATTAAATAAATTTGAAATAATTGTGAATTTATAATATATTTTATACGTAAATTATATATTTGTTTGTTGATATTAACATGGTATAAATGTATAATTATTTTAAGAGTTAGAATATAATAAATTGGTGATGTTATGAAAATTATACGAGCTACTAGTTTTAAGGATAAATTAATTGGATTGATGAATAAGAAAAATATAGATTATGGTTTATTAATTGAGGATTGTAAAAGTATTCATACATTTTTTATGTTAGAAAATATAGATGTGTTATTGCTTGATAAAAATAATAGGATTCTTATGATTAATAGAAATGTTTTGCCTAATAAGATTGTTATTTTTAAAAATAGTAATAAAACTAATATATTAGAATTACCTAGTAATGCATCTTTCAATTTAAAAGTAAATGATATTATAGATATAGATAATTTTGAAATTTAAAAAAACGAGTTTAACTCGTTAAATTTCATCTGGAACTGTTATTGCCAATATATTAAGTAGATACATGTTAGTTTTATATACTAAATTAGTAAGAGTAATATAGCTTTCTTTTTTTTCTAAATCTTTTTCATTATTAACATTTATATTTGAATAAAATGCGTTGTAGCTGTTTGTTAATTTGTATAAGTATTCACATATTTCATTTAAACTTCTATCATTGAATGATTTAATCATTATATTTCTTAAATTTAAAAGATTTAAAATAATATTTCTTTCTTCTTGAGTACTTATTTTTATATATTTATTTGGTTTTATATCACATTTATTTATTAATGATTTCATTCTTACTGTATTATATAAAAGATATGGTCCTGTTTTACCATTTATGTCACTAAATTTTATTGGATCAAATATGTAATCTGTACTTCTATGTGGTAATAAATCTCCATATTTTATTGCTGCAAGTGCTAGTTTTAATGCAACATCATCTTTTTTGCTATCTGGTATGTTATCTTTGATAACTTTTTTTGTTTCGTTTTTAACAAGTTCTATTAGGCTATTTAAACTCATTACTCCACCATCACGTGTTTTAAATGGTTTTCCATCTGGTCCATTCATAGTTCCAAATCCATACCATTCTAAGTCTATATTTTTTGGAATAATATTAGTTTTATATGCAGCTCTAAATGCTTCAATAAAATGTAATTCTTGTCTTATATCTGTTAGATATATTATTTTATTAAATTTAAATCTTTGTTTTCTTGAATAAAGTGTTGCTAATTCTGTTGTATCATATAACACTCCTCCGTCGCTTTTTATTAAAATTACTGGAGGTATTTCTCTTGTATCACTTTCTTCTTTTACATTAATTATTGTAGCACCATCACTGATTTCAGTATAATTATTATCTATTAAGTAATCTAATAGAGGTTTGATATATGGATCAGCATCGTATTCTCCTTCCCACATATCAAAAGTGCAACCAATTAAAGTATATATTTTTTTAATATCATTAACTGATAATGTATAGAAAGTTTTCCATAGATCATAAATACCCTTTTCTCTATTTTGAAGTCTTGTTGTAAATTTTCTTGCTTCTTCTAAATAATTTTTATCTTCTTTAGCACGCATGCTAGCATATGGATATATTTCATTTAGTTCTTCTAAAGTTATAGGACATTCTGTAGGATATGTTCCATTATAATTTTCATCAAAGAATACTAATTCTGGATATCTTTTTGATAATTCACAAAGAATAAGTCCCATTGGTCTACCCCAATCTCCTAAATGAACATCACTTATAGTTTTATATCCAATTTCTTCACATAATCTTTTTATAGCTTCTCCAATATTTGGGCTTCTTAAATGTCCTGCGTGTAGTTCTTTTGCAACATTTGCTCCACCATAATCTAAAAATATTGTTTCATCAGTATCTATTTTATATGTATTAATTTTAAAATCTTCATTTATTTTATTTATATAATTTGTTAATAAATCATCACTTAAAGTTAAATTAATAAAACCAGGTCCAGCAATATTAACATCTTTAAAATATGTTGTTTTATCTAGTTCTTCTTTTAATAAATTTGCTATATCTTTAGGATTTTTTTTATATATACCAGCTAATTTCATACAGCCATTATATTGATAATCTCCTAAATCTGGTCTATTTGAAACATTTAATTTTACTTCATCAATATAACCCAATTTATTTAAAATGTTTTTTAATTCATTTTCTAAAAATAGTATTAAATTCATAATTAATTTCCTTTCATTAAATTTATTATATATGAATGAAAAGAAAAATTCAATAAAAGAAAAATAAATTAAATGTTATTTTTTAATTTATTTTGTATAAGTTCTTTATTTTTTCTTAGTCTTTCATTATTAGAATTATATTTTAAAGCTTTGTCTATATAGAATAATGATTCTTCATATAATGATAAATAATAGTAATTTAAACTCATAATATCTTCTATTGTTCCATCCCAACAAAATACTTCGTTTATATAAATCATATCTTTATTTTTTATTTCTAATGCTTTTAATAAGTAATAAATACTATCTAAGTATTTATTTTGTTTATTAAGTAATATTCCTAGTTCTGTATATGCTTCTCTTATATTTGGCGCTTCTTTTATCGCTAGTTTGTACCAAAATTCTGCTTCTTTTTCGTTATTTAAATTTATATAACATCTTGCTATAAAACGCATACTTGCAGCTCTTTCTAAATTCCATGTTGCATTTTTTAATTCTAAATGACGTTTAAGAGTATTAATTGCTTCTTCCCATTTTCCATAATACATATATTCTCTTCCTAAATAATGCATATTTCTATCATCATTAGGATCTTCTTTAACTGATAATTCTAAAAGTTCTAGATAACTACTTCTTGACTTTGTTTGATCTGGAAAATGATTTAATATTATTTCTTTAATTGTTTGACTTTTTTCAGTTTCCTTACAAGTTAATACTTCATGTACTGGGTGAGTCCAATAGTATCCATATTTAGGATGAATATTATTCAAAAGAAATGATACGTCTCCTTCATTATTTTCATTTATATGCCAATTATATGTATAATAAACTCTGGAACCTTTTATATATTTTTCTTCTAAAAGTTTTCTCCATCCTGGAATAAATTTTTCATCTAAATCAGTACATACACAAATATCTGTATCATTTGGAACCATATCTAATGATATATTTCTTGCTACATCAAATCTCCATGGTTTAATGATTTCACTTTTTACTTTTACTCCTAATTCTTTTAATAGTTTAACTGTATTGTCTGTTGAACCAGTATCAAGTGCATATATTTCATCTGCTTCTTTCATACTTTCATACCAAGTTTTAACAAATTTTTCTTCATTTTTACAAATTGCATAAACACATATTTTCATTTTTTTCACCATTAAAATATATGTTTGATTTAAAAAAAGAGAATAGTAATCTATTCAGTTATAACTTTTATATTTCCTATTCCACCATCTATTTTTATAATGTTATTTCCATTACTATATGTAGCATTATCATTTAATTCTTCATTATTTATTTTTATAGAACCTATTCCTTTATTAATTTTAAACGTATAATTGTCTTTACTATCTAGTAATTTTAAACTTAGTTTTCCTATTCCAGTATCTATTTTATTATTTCCTATCAATACACTATTTATATTAAATTCACCTACACCCATATCTAGATCTAGATTATTTAATTTACTATTATTAATACTAACTTTACCTGCTCCTGTATCTATTTTAACGTTATTATTAGCATATAATTCTTCAATTAAAACTTTTCCAGCACCAAAATTAAAATCTATATTATTTCCATTTAATTTATCAATGCTTAATATTCCTACACCATTATCAATATTAATTTCATTAAATATTTTGTTTTCTGGTATAGTAAGAGTTAGTTCATATTTTGTGTTTAAATTTATATTTTTGTTTTCTTTTATAGTTAAAGTATTATCATCTTCTTTAACTTTTACATTTTTATTATTTGTTTCTAATTTAAAACTATCTCCTTTTTTTATATAAAGGCTTGTTAAATTAAGTTTTATATTTATATCATTGCAATCGCTTAAATTTAATTGTTTATTATATACTTTATCATTTTTTTCATATGATGGATTAATATCATCAAATATTTTAAACATAGATAATAATCCAAATAGTATTGATATTATTAAGTAAAAAGCGAATGCTATTGATAGATATTTTATGATTTTTTGTACATTTGTCATTTGATCTCTACTCCGCCAAATATTGTTGTAGAATTAATATATATTGTTTTAGATTTTTCGTTTACTTTTTGTTTTGTTTTATCTTCTACTCCACCAAATATTGGAGTTGATTTTACTTTTATTTTTACATCTTTTGGAACAAGAATAGTTATTCCACCAAATACGCATGTAGAATTAATAACAACATCTTTTTTTATAATTGAATCTCTTAAATCTAATTTAATTCCTCCAAATATTGAATTTAATGTTGTTCCTTTAAATTCTTCGTTGTCATATTTTACATTTTGACTGCCAAAAGTTGAACAATAATCATTCTCTTTTTTTAATTTTTCATTCAATTTATTTATTTCTTTATTTATTTTTGTATTGAATAAATCTTTAAATATAATTGATAATCCTACAATAACTAATATAATTGGGAATATTAATTTCCATATAATATCAAAATCTATTATATTTCTTGATGATAACATAAGTATTACACCAATAACTATTAAAACAATATCACCAGTTTTGTCATTATCTTTAAATAATCCAATAAAACCTGGTATTATTAGAAATAAAGTCCACCATCCTTTAAAGAATATATTTATATCTGTTATACCAGTTGCATTTAATCCAAATATTATTCCTAATATAATCAATACAAATCCCCACAATAAATTTCCGATCTTATTCATTTTTTTCACCACTTTCTAAATAAATTATATTATTTTATTTTAAAAAAGTAAACTATTATTTGTATTTTTTTAGAGAAATAAACTATATTTTTGTTTAAAAAATATTTTGTAAAAATATGTAAAGTTTACTTAAAATCATTTTCTCTTTTCTTAAAGAAATTATAATATTTTTTTTATTCGTTTATAGCATCTAACATTTCTTCTACTATAACTTTATTTATATCATTTAAAGGTATACTATCAATTAAAACTAAATCTGTTGTTATTTCATTTATATTTGAATTATTATAAAAAGAATTTCTTACTTTTATTATTTCTTTTGTATTGATTTCATTTGCTTTAGTTTTAGGAGTTTTATTTATTATATATTGGCTAGAACTTCCAAAAGCCATAATTTGTGAACTTTCACTTAGAATATTATTGCCATACAAATATTCAAAATCATTTTCAGAAAGTTTTATCAAATTTGAAATTCTTTCATAAAGAAGTTTTCTATATTTTTGATTTATATCATTCTATATATTTTTTCATTTGTTTGTATCTTTATATCCTCATAATAAAATTAAGCAATTATTAATTTTATTTGAAATATCTATTCTATAATTTTCTCCATATATTTCAACAAAGCTATTTATTATTTCTTTAGTGGTTTCCTTATTAAATTGCATTTTGTCCACTCCATAACTTCTATTAAAAATAAAACATAACTTTTTCATTTTTTTATATTATTTAAAAAAATTCTAATATCAATTGGTCCGTTGCGATTGTAATAGTTATCTACAACTTTTTCACAAAAATAATTGATAATTTATCAATTCAGAAATAATGTACCATAACTTATTAACATTTTGTAAAAAAATTTATTTGTTCGCTTGTTTTATAAATTTACTTATCATATAATTTTAACAGGAACATTTGATGTGAGTGTCGCCCTCCAATCTTGAGAAAGAAGGGAGGCAGATAAAAATGAAAACTAAAACTTTTATTATAAAAGTTCTAAAACTCATTGCTATCATTTTATTACTTTCTACCTTACTGGTGTTAGCAATAAAAAAATAGACACTCTTCAGCATTGATAGAGTGTCAAGTCTATTAAATTAGAGGCGACATTCACTTGCAAGATCAAATGTTCCTCTTTTTTATTTTATGCAAATTTCTTTGACATATTCATTATACCATAAATAAAATATTATACAAGTTTAGCATGATATGTTTTTTAATTATAATCTTCATAAATTATTATTGCACTTATTATTTATATTTTTTATATATCAAAGTTCAAATAGTTTGAACATATATTACCAACGGTGCGAGTGTCGTAATAATCTACAACTTTTCGCATAAGACGATTGATATTCATCAAATCTCTATAAACATTTTAACAAACAAAGATAAAATC
>CAKONF010000036.1 GCA_934097015.1 uncultured Bacilli bacterium
AGCGAAGCCTTATTTAATAAGGGAAACGGTAAAAAATAAACGGTAATTTAATTTAGGGCTTATTTTTCATACCCGGTAGGTCGGGAGTTCGACCCTCTCCGCCGCTACCATTTGAAAATTTAGCAAATCCAATTGTACGGATTTGTTTTTTAATTGTTTAAAAAATTCATTATTAGTTCTATTATAATGTTTTTTTCTTTAGGATTTGATTCAGCTATTAAAAGAGTCAATGCAACTAATGTATTATTATCTATAATTTGTTTCTCATCTTTATATAAAATATTATAAAATTGTAAAAAATATATAAATAAGGTTGCTGCTATTCTTTTATTACCATCTATAAAAACATGATTTTTAACTGTCATATATAGAAGATTTGCAGCTTTTTCTTCAAGAGTTGGATATAAATCTTTTTTATCAAATGATTGATAAATATATTTAAAATTGATTTTAATCCAAAATCTCTTTCCAAGGCAAAAATATCACTTTCTTCATTAAATTTTAAGTTTTGTATTGTTTTAATACAATCGCTATAACTTATTATTTTATTACTAGTTTTACCACTTATTTTTTTAAAGTTTTATGATCGTAATCATCTAATAGGTTTAAAGCATTAGTATATTCAGTTATAACTCTTAAAATCTCTTTGCTATCACTTGCGCTTGTTGTTTCATAACCTCTATTAGCAATATCTAAAAGTTTAACTGTTTTTTCTAAATATTCTAATCTTTTATTATTAATAGCATAACCTTTTATCATATATTCTTTTAAAACATTAGTAGCCCATTTTCTAAAAAGAATACCATTTTTTGATTTAACACGATATCCTATACTTATAATCATATCAAGATTATAATAATCTAGTTCCCTAGTTTGAGTTTTGTTTTCTAATGCACCGTGTTGAGTGGTATGTGCAAATTTTGCACTTACCTCATTTGCATCTAATTCATTGTCTTTAAAAATATTATTAATGTGTCTAGTGATAACAGTTCTATCTCTATCTTAGACATTTGTTCTAAAGATAGCCAAACAGTTTCATATTTCATATTAACTTCAAGTTTAATGTTTTGATTTTAAATATAATTATTTCATTTTTCATAATTTTCCTTCTTTCCATAAATATTTTCTATATGTGTAAATAAATATAACACATACAATAATACAAGTAAAGTATATATTTTTTGATGATTTGCTTTTTTAAATAAAGTGTGGTATTATACGTCTCGTTAAAGAGGGGGATAAAATTATGTTAGAAGTTGAATTGTTAAGACAAAATATGTCTGAACTAGGTATGGATTATAATGACGTAAATACATATTTAAATTTAGTAGAAAACCCATTTGATGAATACTATACTAGATGGGAAAAAGAAAATGAAGAGAATAAGAAAATATTATCAATATACTTATCTAAAAATAAATTGATTGATTTAAAACAAAGAATACTTGAAGTAGCAAATCACAAAGATAATAGAACTATAAAAAGTAATAATAATCTTTTAATAAATAGAAGTTTTATTAGTCATGATAAAAATAAAATACATATAACTAAATATAATATAGAAGGTTTTGATATGTTATTTGCTAAAGGTTCTTATAATAATTTAGAATATTTAGTACATTTATTTATGTTTTATAGAAAAAAGATATTTTTAGCTGAATGTTCTGATAATTTAGAACATTTAAAGAGAATGAAAGAATTTTATTTGAAATTAAAAGAAGATGCTATGAATTCTTATAAAAAAGAATTAACATTTGGTGAAGATGATTTATATGATAAAAAGATATTTATGTTAAGAGGTTAATATGAATTATAAAATATATATTAAGAAACAATTATTAGATAATGAATATCCTGGTTTTTATTTAGGTTTTACTATGAGAGATAAAATGTTTTTTTTACATATGAACGATAATTATATAGATGTTTTAACTGATGATGTTAATACTATTAAAGATAATTATTATGAACTTGAAGAATTTATTGGTATGTCAGAATATGTAGGTCTAAAAGATAATATAAGTAGATCTACTTTATTATATAAACTTAATGGTATTTGTTTAATTAAATATCATGGTGAATTTTCATTAGATTATAATGAAAATTATGAGTTAAATAATAGACAAGAATATAATATTTATAAATATGAACATATTTTTAGTAATATTGTTGATGATTTTATTGATGTTATTCATCAAACTTTTCCTTATTTTATTAATGACATTATTAAATTATTTGGAGAACAAGACTATATTAGTGAGTTGTTAAATAAATTAGAATTAGTTGATTATATTGATGATAAAATATATTATGAAAAATTACTTTTTTTACCCAAAATATATAATAAGAGAGTACTAAGAAGTTATTTTTATAAATATGTAAAATCTATTACTCAAAATATAAAAAATATTAAATTAAGAGATAAGATGATTGATGAAGCATTAGATGCTTATAATTATCTTAAGAATAATATATCAAAAAAACTAAGTAAAAAAATGTAATACTTAGTTTTTATATTGTGAATTTTCCATTTTCCATTATTTTAATTTTACCTTTATCACATTCTGCAACTATATCTAAATCTTCTGTTCCAATCATAAAATCTACATGAGTTAGTGAATCATTAAAACCAATATCACTTAATTCTTTAACTGTATTTATACACTCAGTAAAACCTTGTCCTAATGCTAAATGACAGCTTGCATTTTCATCATATAATGTTTCATAAAATATAGTATTAGATATAAATATTGGACTAGTTTT
Organism: uncultured Bacilli bacterium; assembly: GCA_934097015.1. GTDB lineage: Bacteria > Bacillota_I > Bacilli_A > RF39 > UBA660 > UMGS1124. The sequence goes on from CAKONF010000036.1 coordinate 2,764, forward strand.
ATCGACTAATGCTACTTCTCCTAAATAGTTTCCATTTTCTATATTTATTATGCTTTTTAGTATTTCTTTACCTGTTTCTGCATCATAATCAATAACTTTACCATCTTTAAATTTAATCCAAAAATTATTAATTAATGAACCATTATAGATTAGAGGACGAGATGCATAAACTATACCATTTGCTGTATATTTATTTGGCGTTGTAAATATTTCTTCTGATGGCATATTAACTATTAAATTACGTCCGTCTTTGCTAACTGTATCAGTTCCACACCACACGTTATCAATAAAACCTATACTAAATTTAGTACCTAATTTATTAGAATAGGTTAATGATTTTATTCTCAAATTATTTAAAGTGTTGGCTCTTTTTGTATTTAATTCTATTTTTTTATTCCATTCTTCTATAGGATTATCTTTATCACATAATGTTATTTTTAAAATTAAATTCCATAATTTATTATAAGCATCTATATCGTTTGGAAATACTTTTTTAGCATAACTATGAGTTGGTATTAATGCAATACACCATGGTATTTCATAAGTAATTTCTTTTTCTTTAAATATAGGTTTACTTTCTCTTAATAATTTTCCTGTAAAATTTATTTTATCTTTATCAATATCATTCATGGTATCTGGATTTTCACCACATAACATTAAAAATGCTGAATTCTTCTTAGCGTATATATCAAATATTTCTTTATTAAAGCTTTTGCTTTTTCTTAATTCTTCATTAGATAAATATTTTAGTTCATTATGTTTTAACTCTTCATCTTCTAAATCTAAATATATATCTTTAATACCAATTTCATAAGCTTTTTTAGTTAATATTCTAATAAATTCTATAGAATCTATTGGAGCATTTATAAATAAACTATCAGTTTTCTTTAAACATAAACATCTTTTTAATAATAAATCTGCATATTTTTCTTTCATTTATATCACCAATATTATTTTATCATATAAATTGCTCTTCATAAAAGTTTAATATTATTTTTTTATTTACAATTGTTATTAAACCTTCCTCTTTTAAATTTCTAAGTTCTCTATACATAGCACTTCTGTCAACTCCTAAATAGTCTGCTAAATCTATAAAAGTATAGGGTAAATATATGACTTTGGAATTATTTCTTTTAGACATTATTTTAAAGTATGCAAGTAATTTATTTCTTATAGTTTTATTAGATAATATTTCAATTCTATTATTAATAGTAGTCATTTTATCAGACATAATGTAAAGTAAATTTTTTAAGAATTGATTATAGTATGATGTATTTAAATTATTATTTAATATTTCATTAAAATATATGATAATTATTTTTGTATCTTCTTTAGTAATAACACTATATTCATTATTAGATATATTAGACATTTTAGAAGAAAATATATCATTATCATATAAATCTTCTATTATAGTTCTATTACCATTATAATCTGTTTTTATTATCTGTATATATCCTTCTAGTATAATTCCTATTATATTATCTTGTTTTATATTAGTTAATATAGTGTTATTTTTTTTAAAAGATAATGTATTCCCTTCTAATGATTTTAATATTTTTTCTTTTTCTAAATTTGAAATTTTATTAAATAAATTATTCAATTTACATCACCTAGTTAAATAATAACATTTTTTTATATTTGTTGCAATTGCAACAATACTAATTATAAAAATTATTGTATGATTTTGTCATGAAAGTAGGAGAGGTAAATATGAAGGTTATTAAAAGAGATGGACATATGGTTGATTGGTGTCCTGAAAAAGTTGAAATTGCTATTAATAAGGCTAATATAGAAGTAGAAGAAGAAGATCAAGCTTCTAGTACTCAAATAAAAAATATTATTAAGTATATAGAGAGATTAAATAAAAAAAGAATATTAGTTGAAGATATACAAGATATTATTGAAATGAAGTTAATGTCTATTGGTAAATATGAACTTGCTAAGAAATATATTACTTATAGATATACTAGAGAATTAGTTAGACGTAGTAATACTACTGATTTAGCTATAAAAGAGTTGATTGATGGAGAAAATGAGTATTGGAATACTGAAAATTCTAATAAGAATGCTAAAGTTGTGACAACTCAAAGAGATTATTTAGCAGGTATTACTTCTACAGATATTACAAGAAGATTTTTACTTCCAGAAGATATAGTACAAGCTCATGATGATGGTATTATTCATTTTCACGATGCAGATTATTTTGCACAAAATGCATTACATAATTGTGATTTAATTAATCTAGAGGATATGCTACAAAATGGTACTAATATAAATGGTGTTATGATAGAAAAGCCTCATAGATTTTTAACAGCAATGACTATTGCTACACAACTTATTACTGCAGTATCTAGTAGTCAATATGGTGGTTGTACTATAACTTTAACACACTTAGCACCATTCGTAAGAGATAGTTATAATAAGTATTTAGATAAGTATAAAAAACGTAAATTTACTAAAGCAGAATGTGAAAAGTATGCTAAAGAAGATTTAAAGAAAGAAATTACTGATGGTGTACAAACATTCCAATATCAAATTAATTCTATGACTACAACAAATGGACAAGCTCCTTTCTTAAGTGTTTGTATGTATTTAGGAGAGACAGAAGAATATAAAGAAGAACTTGCTATGATAATAGAAGAAGTTTTAAATCAAAGAATATTAGGTATGAAAAATGAAAAAGGTGTATATATTACTCCAGCATTTCCTAAACTTTTATACGTACTTGAAGAAGATAATATTAAAGAAGACTCAAAATATTATTATTTAACAGAACTTGCTTGTAAATGTACTGCTAAACGTATGGTACCAGACTATATTTCTGAAAAAGTTATGAAAGAAATGAAGATAGATAAGAATGGAAATGGTAATTGTTATCCATGTATGGGATGTCGTTCATTCTTAACACCATATGTTGATAAAGATGGAAATCCTAAATATTATGGTAGATTTAATCAAGGTGTTGTTACAATCAATTTAGTAGATGTTGCATTATCAAGTGATAAAAATATGGAAGATTTCTGGGATATATTTGAGGATAGACTTGAAATGTGTCACAGAGCTTTACAAATAAGACATAAAAGGTTAAGTAAGGCAACTAGTGATGTTGCACCAATACTTTGGCAACATGGTGCTTTAGCAAGACTTAAAAAGGGTGAGTCTATTCATGATTTATTACATGATGGTTATTCAACAATATCATTAGGTTATGCAGGACTTTATGAATGTGTTAAATATATGACAGGACATAGTCATACTGATGGTGGTAAAGGACATGATTTTGCAATTGAAGTAATGAAAAAAATGAATGATAAATGTAATGAATGGAAAGAAGTAGAAAAAATAGATTATAGTGTTTATGGAACTCCTATTGAATCAACTACATATAAATTTGCGAAATGTTTAAAAGATCGTTTTGGTGTAATAAAAGGTATTACAGATAGAAATTATATTACTAATTCATATCATGTACCTGTATTTGAAGAAATAGATGCATTTACTAAATTAAAATTAGAAAGTGAATTTCAAAAATTATCTCCAGGTGGTGCAATAAGTTATATAGAAACACCAAATTTAACTAATAACTTAGATGCAGTTATGGAAGTAATTAAATTTATATATGATAATATTATGTATGCTGAATTAAATACTAAGAGTGATTATTGTCAAGAATGTGGTTATGAAGGTGAAATACTTTTAGATGATAAATTAGAATGGTATTGTCCTAATTGTGGTAATAGAGATCATGATAAATTAAATGTTGCAAGACGTACTTGTGGTTATATTGGAACAAACTTCTGGAATAAAGGAAGAACACAAGAAATAAAAGAAAGAGTAATTCATATAGATAATAAAGATTCTGAGGAATAATTATGAGATATAATAAAATTAGAAAAATGGATATATCAAATGGACCTGGAATACGTGTATCTATATTTATGCAAGGATGTACTTTTAATTGCAAAAATTGCTTTAATAAAGAAACTCATGACTTTAATGGCGGTAAAGAATTTACGGATGAAGTAATAGATAAAGTTATAGAACTTGCGAAACCAGATCATATTGTTGGCTTATCAATATTAGGTGGTGAGCCACTTCATCCTAAAAATATTGAAGGAACAACAAAACTTGCTAAAAAGTTTAAAAGTGTTTATCCAGATAAAAGCATATGGGTATGGTCAGGATTTCTATTTGATAAAAATTTAATTAATTTTGAAATACTAAACTATATAGATGTTTTAGTAGATGGTGTTTATAAAGATGAATTACACGATTTTACTTTAAAATACAGAGGTTCATCTAATCAAAGAGTAATCGATGTAAAGAAAAGTTTAAAAACAAATAAAATAGAATTAATAGAGGTATAAAATGAAACAAAGAGGATTTGAAATAGTTAAAGAATATGAAAACAAAAATATAAATTTACCAAAAAGAAGTACAGCACATAGTGCTGCATATGATATAGAAGCTGCATGTGATATGGTTATACCATCATTTAAAGTTGGTATGAAACCTACACTTATTCCTACAGGATTAAAATCATATATGATGAATGATGAAGTTCTAATGATTTTACCACGTTCAAGTGGACCTAAAAAACAAGGAATAATGTTTCCACATAGTATGGGTGTAATAGATAGTGATTATTATAATAATATTGATAATGAAGGACATATATTTGTACAATGTATAAATATAAAAGATACTGATGTAGAAATAAAAAAAGGCGATAAAATCGCTCAAGCTTATTTTCAAAAGTTTTTAATAACTGATGATGATAATGCAACTGGAGAAAGAGTAGGAGGATTTGGTTCTACTAACAAATAAAATGTACTGATTGGTACATTTTTTTCATGAAAAACGAGAAAGATAACTAACGTCTTTCTCGTTTTCTTCCTTTTTCTCTTTCTCTTTTTTCTCTTGCTTTTTCTTTAGCAAAACGTTCTTCATTTGTAATAAAGAAATTTCTAATATCAATATTAAGAACATCTGCTATTCTTCCTAAAGTCATTAAACTAAAACTTTTATTTTTAGTAAGACTTTCTATTTCGCTAATATAATCCATTGATAAATCAGCATATTCTGCAAGTTGTTGTTGAGTATACTTCTTTTCTTTTCGATATCTTTTTACGTTTACTCTAACAATATTATAATAATAACCATCTGGTTTATAACGTTTCATAAATACTACCTCATCTTTTCTAATAATATTTTCTCAAAAACTTTCACAATTGTGAACGGGCGTATAGTACGGTCTACATTTATTATGGTCTTAAATAGTCATTTTATCCCTAAAATACGGGGAAAAATCAATATTTTTAATATTAAAAATTACCATAAATTGGCAATAAAAATTTAAAAAATTAATAATTTTTTGTAAAAATTGTTGTATTACTAGAAAAATTTTGGTATATTGTATTTAAGGTAGAAGTGCCTTACAAATAAATTTTCTATTCATAAAAAAGATAAAAACAAGACTTTATACTTCTCTCCCGACCTCGAAATTTTGTTCGGGGGGGGGG
>CAKONF010000037.1 GCA_934097015.1 uncultured Bacilli bacterium
ATAACAAAATTTTGTATTAAAAAAAGACCAAAAATATAATTTTAGTCTGTAAATATAAAGTAAATAAAATGTAAAAAAATTTGTACTTATTAATTATTATTTTGTTTTTTTGCTACAACAACGAATCTACCATTTTCTTGACTATATTCACATGTAGATAATGTAATAAACTTATCACCATACGTGCCATAGAAACCAGTATCATATATACTTAATTTTTTTATGTTTTTTACATAATCATTAAATTCATCTTCATTATTGGCTTTATAAAATTTATAATATTTAAAAACTTTATCTGTTTCATAATATACTTTAGAATAAAAAACTGCAATAACTTCATATGTTTCATTACCAGATAAATTACTAAAATAAATATATTTATGATCGTTATAAAAACTTTCATCTTTATAATTTAAAAGTTCATGAAACATAGTTCCATTTTTCATATTGTGTCCGTATATAATAATATTATCGTCTATTGGATCAATAGTATTATATTTATCTATAAATAACGTACCTGCATCACTTTGTTTTTTATCAAAACTTTTTCTTAAGTAATAATCACTCTTTGTATACATAACAGGATAATTTATTACTGTATCTGGAATAGTAAGTATTCCTACAAAATCATTATTTATTTTTTTTAATTCTTCTAAATATTTTATATCGCTGTTATTTGTAATCTTATCAACACTTACTGTTTTTTCCAAAACTTTTTCTATTTTTTTATTATTTAGTTGATGTATATTTATTTTATATAGTACCATAAAAAACGGACTTAATATAATAATTAAAAATGGTATATAAAATTTCTTTTTTAATTTATATTTTTTCTTTTTCATATACTATCTCCTCTTATGATTATATAATAATTTATTTAAATATAAAAGAGTGCTTAGCACTCAATATTTAATTTCTTCTTAATAATTTGACACTAATGATAGATAATAACCCAAATATTATGAAAGCAATAGTATAATTTATATATCCAGTTTTAGGAACGTCGTCTAATTTTCCTTTATTTTCATCTACTTTTTCTTTTATTTCATCTGAGTAAGCTAAAGCATAATCAGAAAATCTATCAGTTTCAAATTCTATTTTTCCATTCACAAGTTTTGCATCAATTTTTGTAGTTTCTCCATTATGAACTCTTATTACATAATATTTTCTAGTATAGCCACTTTTTAATTCAGGAAGGCTTGTAGGAATATCAACACTTACTAAAATTGTATTTTCTAATTCTGTAATTTTTCCAATAGAATTATCATCAGCTTTTAACATAACATTAATATCAAAGAAAGCAGCAACTTTTTCATTATTTTTTAATATTTTATTTATTTTAGTTTTAGTATCAGCACTTACCTCAGAAGATTTAACTTCTTTAGTATTTAGTTCTGTAGATATTACTTTATTATTCTCAATAGCTTCTAATAATTTTTTTGATGTTTCTACATCTAATCCTTTAACATTTTTCTTTTCTACTACTGAGTTGATAATACTATCTAAATTATTTTTTTCTTTTATTGAAGTATTATCATTTTTAACTTCATAAACAATAACTTCAGCAGCTTCAAGAGGATTCTCCCCAATAAATAAATCTATATTAGTTTTTCCAACTTTAACTCCCGTTATCGTAAAATCTTTTATACTTGCAATATTTTCATCCATGCTAACTGCTTTTAAATACTTTTTACCAGTTTCATTAGCAGTAAAATCTAATTTAATTGATTTTCCTTTTTCAACGTAATATTTAACTTTATTTAATTCGAATAAAGATTTCTTATCAACAACAATAGAGTTGTTATAATCAAATAGTCCATATCCATTTTCTAGATGATTAACATCATAAAATGCATTTGCATAATATGTTCCACCACTTAATTTTACGTTAGAAGAGCCTAAATTATCTTTATTACTCTTTATCTTTCTTTCCTCAGTAGTATTAATTAAAGATTTAATATTTTCATAATTTCCACCAGTAATAGAAATTATATTTTTAGTCCAACCTTCTAATAAATTATCCGCTTTAAAAGTTCCACCAGTTATTTTTAATAATCCTTTATTAAGACTATCATTTAAATATTCAGTAAATACAGTAGTTTTATCTTCACCTGCTGGAACTTCAAAAGTACCACCATTAATTATTGCTTCATTAGCATTAAAAACAGCAACTTGAACGTTATTTCTAAAATGTCCCCCATTAATTACTAAATTACCAGCATCATCATTCTTTATAGTATTAAGTCCACCAATAAATTCACCACCATTAATTGTTAATTTTACTTCTTTTGCATTTACACCTTCAACATAACCTTTTTTTTCACTTGTAGATGTAAAATCATAATAACCGTTATCAACTAAACTAGGATGAGTTGAAGCATAATCTACAGGTTCTGCAAATATAGATTCAAACTTACCACTATTTATAATTAAATCATTATGATTTAAAATAATATAATAATCATTTCCATCTTTTTCATCTTTTTGCATTGAAACATCATTTATAATAGTTTTACCATTATTATATAAACATGTATAATTTCCTTTACCTTTTACAGTGATTACACCCTTACCTTTTAAATTTAAAGTTGCACCCATTTCAACTTTTATTGCATCAACACCTGTAGTTGTAATATTTTTACCATTTAAATCAATCGAAACATTTGAACCACTTGCCACTACAATATTATCTGTAATATCTTCAGTCAACTTTAAATTTTCTTTAATTTTAAGTTCCTTTGCTTCAACATTTTGAATCATCAATAATGCACCAATTACTAATGCAACACAATAACTCAACTTCACACCTTTAAAAATACGTTTTTTCATTTTACTATTCCTCCTTCGTATATTAACTACATTCTACAATATCAATAATTTGTAATCAACACAAATGACATAACATTACATTATTTTACTAAAATTTTACATTTTAATGTAAAATAAAAACTTACCTTACGTAAGCTCTTATTTATTTTTACTATTAATTATAATTGTGATAGGACCATCATTTATCAAACTAACTTGCATATCAGCACCAAAAACACCAGTTTTCGTATCGACAAACTCACCTAATTTGTTATTAAATTCATTATACAATTTACTAGCATTATCACCATTCAATGCTTTTATATAGCTAGGTCTATTACCTTTTCTTGTATCAGCATATAAAGTAAATTGACTCACTGATAAAATAGTTCCTCTAGCGTCTAATATGCTTTTATTCATAACACCATATTCATCATCAAATATTCTTAAATTTATAACTTTTCTTACAATATAATCAATATCTTCACTAGTGTCTCCATCAGTAAAACCAACAAGTATCATAAAACCATTAGTTATTTCACTATATAATTTATTATCAATACTAACACTAGCATTTTTTACTCTCTGAATTACTACTTTCATATTAATCCTCTAATTCTACTTTAGATACAAACGATAATATTCTTATACTTTCTATAAAATTTTCTAAAGTAATCTTATCTTTAACTTTAATAGTTATATTATAACCAGTACATAAATTTTTATTAAATTCATTTATAGAACTAACAACAATATTTTTTAAACTTGCTTTAGTAATTATTTCTAACATATTATTATGATTATCATCAGTATATATTTTTAATTTAGTAACATATATATTATCACTATCCATATTCCATTTTACGTCTATTAATCTTTCTGTTAAATCTTTAACGTTAGAACAATTCTTTTTATGAATACTAACACCATTTCCTTTAGTAATATAACCAATAATATCATCTCCTTTAACAGGATGACAACAATCAGCAATATTTACTAATATATCATCACATCCAGCAACAATAACATCTTTTTTATAGTCACTTTTTACATTAGATTTATTATTATTTAATACTTTATCTAACAATATATCTTGAACATTTTTCTTATCTTCATATATTAAATTTATAATATATGATGGAGTATATCTTAAAGAACCAATACTTAAATATATTTCATCTAAAGTTTTAACTTTTAAATCTTTATATAATTTATTTAAATGTTCTTCACTCATTACATCTTTAAACGTTAATTTTTGTTTTCTGATTTCTTTTTCTAATAAACTACAACCTAATTCTGTATATTTTTCTTTATCAATTTTAGAAAAATAAGATTTTATTTTATTCTTAGCTTGACTAGTTTTTACTATATTTAACCAATCTTTATTAGGTACTGAGTTAGGATCTGTCTTTATTTTAACAATGTCACCATCTTGTAATTCATAATCTATTGGAACTATATTTTCATTTACTATAGCACCAACCATTTTATCTCCAACATTAGTATGTATTCTATATGCAAAATCTATTGGAGTAGAACCAGTAGGTAATTCCATTACATCTCCTTTTGGTGTAAAAACATATATTAAATCAGATAATAACTCATTTTCCATGTTTTCTCTAAATACATCATCACTAACATCTTCATTATAACTATCAATTAAATTTTTATACATTTCTAATTTTTGATCCATTATATTTTTTATGTTATTTGATGTATGTTCTTTATAAGACCAATGACTTGCAATACCATTTTCAGCAATATCATCCATTTCTTTTGTTCTAAGTTGAATTTCAAAAATATGACCATCTGTACCAAATACTGATGTATGAAGTGATTGATACATATTTGTCTTAGGCATTGCTATATAATCTTTAAAACGTTTCGGAATAGGCCTATATTTAGCGTGTATTAATCCAGCGGCTAAATAACAATCACTAACATCGTCAACTATTGCTCTCATAGCTAAGATGTCGTAAATATCACTCCATTTTCTACCAGTACATAATTTAGTATAAATACTATATACACTTTTAACTCTACCTTTTATTTTAAATTTTATATTATGACTACTAAGTATTTCACTAACACTTTCAATCATTTCATTTAAAACATTATTTAATTCTTCTCTAGTACCGTCTAATTTTTCTAAAATACTTTGATAAACATCAGGTTTACTATATCTTAAAGATAAGTCCTCTAATTCACTTTTTATACTGTTTATTCCTAGTCTGTGTGCTATTGGTATTAAAACATTCATAGTCTCCATAGCTTTTTGTTTTTGTTTGTAAGCTGGAAGACTATCTAAAGTTCTCATATTATGAAGTCTATCAGCAAGTTTTATTATTAAAACTCTAGGATCTTCAGACAATCCAACTAATATTTTTCTTAAATATAAACTACTAGACTCACTATCATCATTCAATTTAAGTCTATTTATTTTAGTAAGTGATTCTACTATATGGCTAACCTCAACACCAAATTTTTCTTCTAATTCTAAAACAGTAGCATCACTTTCAGAAATTGTTTCATGCACTAAAGCAGATACAATAGTTATATCATCTACATTTAAATCAGTTAATATCCTTGCAACCGCTACAGGATGTGTTATAAAAGGTGTACCATCCTTTCGTTTTTTATCTTTATGTTTTAATGAAGCAAAAAGATAAGCTTCTTTTATTTTATCTATTTTTTCGGTACTAAAACCATCTTCTTCATATTTCTTTATAATATAATCTATATCTTTCATCGTCCACCACCAAGTATATCTTTCATTTTGTTTCTAATATAAATTTTATAATCATCATCATTAGTATTTAATATATCATCTACACAATCCGACAATGTTAAATTTTTACCCTTAGACCATTTATTTATTTTTAAATAATTCCATATATCATCTACATTAATGTATTTTATACCATTTCTTCTAAGTTCATTTACCTTAGTTTCCATAGCAGGAATCAATCTATTATATAGTTCTTCTAAATTATTAAATTTTATATCATTCATATATAATCACCATCTACTAAAGTATATCAAAAAAAGTACTAAATTAATAGTACTAATAAACAAAATATTTCCAATCATTTCTAACATTAATTCCATCAGATGTTGTACCAACAATATAAGATTCTGCTACAGCAGGTATTCCACAATTGTCATAAAATGCGTAAACAAATTTACAATTTGATATATCACTAAGGGTATAACAATTGCTGTTGCCCGCAAATTTAAAAGAATTACTAGTAATGGATAAAAAATCTATTGCATCACTTTATTCAATACTTAATGTTTCATAGGGAGTTCCATAAAATGGAGTTCCATTACATTTATTGTCTTTTATCCCGTAATTAAAAAATTTATATTTATATGATGAATTATAACCAATATATTTAAAAGTTTTTTCACTAAAATCAAAAGATATTTTATCTGCAATATTATTTGTACTCTCTTTATATAAATTTAAAGTTGGTTTTTCATGCTCAATAACTACCAAATTATATTTATTTGTATTATTATTTAAACTGTTTTTTATTCATAAAAATACCTATTTCCAACATTTTGTTGTTCCATTATCTTCATTATTACTTTTATTTAAATAAACCGCATATATTTTCCCATATTTTTGATATATTTGTATTTTACAATCATTCATATTTTTTGTATCATCTGTAGGATTTTTTATGTTTTTTTCTTCATCATCTGCATTAATATAAGGTCCATTACCATCATCCTCACCAAGTAAAGTTGATACAGTAATTTCTACATCATAATATTTACAATTATCTATATTTTCACAATAACCTGAATTGGAAGAAACAAAATTTTCCCTATGATTTTGTCCATAAACTATAGCAGCTTTTTCTATATTTTTTACTTTAGTAGCAAGAGTTTTTTCTTTAGCTTTCTTCTGTCCTCTAATAACACCAGTAGTTGCCATTCCAAGTATCAAACCAATTAAAACTATAACAGATAAAAGTTCTATTAATGTAAATCCTTTTTTATTCATAAATATCATATCCTATCTGTATTTAATATATAATAAAAATATATTTCGTGCAAGAAAAATATAAGAATAATTAATTGTTTTTTAAATTTTAATATTTGTTAAAAAATATATACTAATTTTTTATATTTGTAATAAAGTTAAAAATTTTTTTTAAAAAATGAATAAAAAAAAAGGAAATGCAAATTTTTTCACAATAATATATAGTGAAGGGGTTTAAAAAAGTGATTAGAAAGGAAGGTGATTTTTGTGGAGATTCTTACATATGATAAAATTATAAGTAATAAAAATTTAATCTTTAATTTACAATTTGATTGGACTTTTAAAAATGTATTTTTAAATAAAATATCTTTAAATTTCTTGTGCCATTTTTTAAAATATTTACTTGGTTATGATTATAAAGATTTAAAAGATAATTTAAGTATTGTAAATGGTGAAATACCAACTAATGTTATAGGACATAATAACGGTCATAGTGATATTATACTTAAATATAAAAATACTTATATAATATTAGAAATGAATGGTAGCAATAAACAAAAACATATAGATAAAAATTATTGGTATTTATTCTTAGAACATTCATCTAGATTAAGTAATAAAAATAATTATACTCAAGATATAAAAACAATATTAATAAATATAGATAATTATGATGTAATAGGTAAAAATAAATTTATATATGATTCTAAATTAATATTCAACAAATATAGAATTTCTGTGTATAACAGTATAAGAATATTACATATTAATCTTGACTATTTAAGGAAAAAACATTATACTGATAGTAAGTTAAATCAATTTGAAAAATCTATGCTAATATTTGTAGAACAAGATAGAAGAAAAATAGAAAATAAGACAAAAAGAAAGGATGTAATAGATATTATGAATTTTATGGAAACATTAAAGTTTAAACCAGGAGATGCAGTAACATATAATAGAGATGCTTTTTTAAAGTCATGTGAAGAAGACGTAAAACAAAGACTAGAAGAAGCAACAGAGAAATTAGAGATTGCAAAAATCAAAGCAAATCAAGAACTAGAAAGTGCAAAAATCAAAGCAAATCAAGAACTAGAAAGTGCAAAAATCAAAGCAAATCAAGAACTAGAAAGTGCAAAAATTGAAGCAAATCAAGAACTAGAAAGTGCAAAAATTGAAGCAAATCAA
>CAKONF010000038.1 GCA_934097015.1 uncultured Bacilli bacterium
TTTGTATTTGTATTATTAACAACTTCTTCTTTTGCATCAATTATATTTTTATTAATTACATTTGATTTTCCATTAACGTTATCATTTACATCATTAATAATCTTATTTGTTTTTGTATTTGTATTATTAATAACTTCTTCTTTTGCATCACTTATATTCTTATTAATTACATTTGATTTTCCATTAACGTTATCATTTACGTCATTAATAATCTTATTTGTTTTTGTATTTGTATTATTATTTACATCAGCAATAATTTTATTTGTTTTAACATTTATATTATTCATTATTAATCTAGTTGCTGTACTTATTGCATTATTTAATAAAGTTTCAGCAGCATCAACATTATCGTTAATAGATTTAGTATTAATTTTTGCATCAGCAATAATACTTTCAGTATTTTTATCACTATTTTCTTTTATATCTTTAGCGTTTTTATCATCATTCTTTATTATTTCTTCTTTACTAGAAGTTATATTCTTATTTATTTCTTTTGTATTATTTTCATTTTGTTCTTTTAATTCTTTAGTACTATTATTAATATTTTCATTAATATTATCTTTATTACTATTATCATTTTCTTTAACTTCTTCTAATTTAGAATTAGTTTTAGAATAATTAGAATTAACATTCTTTTTAACATTCTCAATTTTTTCTTGAGTTAATGAATCATTTTCATTCATTTTATTATTTGTTTCATTACTTAATTTCTTAGCTTCATTTCTAGTATCATCAATAGAACTAACTACTTCTGGAATACTTTCATTATCAACTTTGTATACTTTAACAATATTAAATATACCTAAAATCAAAAGTATACCAACTATAGATGTTATAGTTATACTAAAAATTTTTGTTGTATCTTTTTTCATACTTCTTTTAAACTCCATTTCTTCTATTTTATTTTTATTTTTTCGTAAGCTCCATGATATATTATTTTTAAATCTTTAAGAGTATCTTTAATATCATTAATACATTTTTCTTCTCTTAAATCATCATAATAATCATTCAACTTCTTATCATCTAATTCTAACCTTTTTATTATATGATAAGCATATTCAGTTTTTATTGGATTACTTACTTCACCAGGAGAAAGTTTCTTTACTTCACTTTCAATTTCACTTAATAAGTCACCATTTTTATAATATAATTCAAAATTAGTATCATCTTCATTTGAAGCTTCACTATATTTTTTTATTAAATCTTCAAAATTAGCACCATTTTTAGCTTCTTCTACAATATTTTTAGCAAGTGTTTCTTTTTGATTTATAGTTGTACTATTAAGATTTTTACCGGTATTTAAATCTACAATAGTAAGAACTATTTGCTCTAATTTAATATAATTATCTTTATATGTCTCTTTAGCATTAGTTTTTTCTTCACTAGTCAAATCATTTATTTTTCCATCACTATATAATTTTTTTATTATTTTTTTATATAGTTTATCGGTTTCACTCATCTTATCATAAGAACTATCTGTAGTATTATTTTTTTTCAAAAATTTCTTATATTCTTTATTTCCACCTAAACTTTTAATAAATGATTGCTTTTCTTTCTCTAATTCTTTTTTATCATCTTCAGTTAATTCTATATTATTTTTATTAGCAATTGTTTTAATAGCAGATGCAGTTTTTATATCACTAATTGCAACTTCTTTTAAATAATCTCTAATAGTCATCTTAGATTCATCATCATACATAACATCTAAATCTTCAGATTTTATTTCATCAATCTTATCTTTGTAATAATTATATTTAGCAGAGTAAATATATATCATATAATCACTCTTAGTATAAGTATAATCATCTATAGTAATTACTTTAGTATTATATTTTGATTGATTAGTAAATAATAATACAAAACTAACAATAAGAATTATTATTAAAGACAATATAAAGTATACTTTATATTTGTTTAACTTTGTTAAACAAATATTATCTTTTTTGGTATACTTACTAAGTTTTTTCCTTTCTCCTTCTTTTTTACTTATTACTTTATTATTTATTCTTTTTGCCATTACCTACACTCCCTATCATCTATGCCATATTACCCTCTTAAAGTAATAATTACTTTTTATTTTATACAAATTTCAAGTATCTGTCAATTAAATATTTGCAATTTTTTTATTTTTATCGTATTATATATACTCACTTATAAAGAAAGGGGAATTTATTTTGAAAATTTCAACAAAAGCAGTAGAACTTTTATCTAGAGAAAGAAAATTAATTTTAATTGATAGAGCAACTATGATTACAAACAAATTAAGTACTAATCCATATTATAATGACATTAACTATAGATGTGATGCTGCAACATATATTCACGATAATTATTATAAAGAAAAATTAAATATTCGTGAACAAACAATATTTTTACTATATGTTTTAATTCCTGATGATAATAAACTTATGTATTATTTAGAAAAATATGATTATGATTATAGTTTAATTTCAAAATTTTATTGTATTTCTGCAAATTTTTTAAAAATGAGACATGAATGTTATAAGAGTATTAATGATGTAAAAATATACAAAAAAAATAATAGTTAAATGATTTCTAACTATTATTTTTTTCTATATACATAGCATCACCAAAGGAAAAAAATCTATATTTATCTAAAACAGCTTCTTTATAAGCATTTAAAATATATTCTCTTTTAGAAAATGCACTAACTAACATAACCAAAGTACTTTTTGGTAAATGAAAATTAGTAATCAAACCATCTATTGCTTTAAATTTAAATCCAGGATATATAAATATATCTGTTTCTCCACTACATGGAACAAATTTATCATTATCTCTTAATATTGTCTCTAATGTTCTAGTACTAGTCGTACCAACAGCTATAATTTTATTTCCTAATTCTTTAGTTTTATTTAAAACATCTGCTGATTCTTTAGTCATAATGTAATGCTCACTATGCATCTTATGATTTTTAACATCACTAACATTAACAGGTCTAAAAGTACCAAGACCAACATGAAGTGTAATATTGACTATATTTACACCTTTTGCTTTTATCTTATCCAACAATTCATTAGTAAAATGCAATCCAGCCGTAGGTGCAGCTGCAGAACCATAATTTTCAGCATAAACAGTTTGATATCTAT
The DNA here is from genome assembly GCA_934097015.1 of uncultured Bacilli bacterium. GTDB lineage: Bacteria > Bacillota_I > Bacilli_A > RF39 > UBA660 > UMGS1124. The sequence goes on from CAKONF010000038.1 coordinate 3,111, forward strand.
CTTTATCATTTAATTTTTCATGAATGTATGGTGGTAAAGGCATATTTCCAAGTTCATCCAATATTTCCATAAGAATACCATCATATATAAGTATAACTTTTGTTATACCTTCATCTAAAATCTCATATACTTTTGCTTTTAATTTACCATCACCAAATGAAATAATAGTACCAACATGTAATCTTTTTTGAGGTTTAGCTAAACATTCCCATTTATTATCAGATAAATCTTTTAATAATAATAGTTCTATAACAGCCTTTGTATCTTCTTTTTCTCCAATTAGTCTTGCTGGTATAACTTTAGTATCATTAATAACTAAAGAATCTCCCTTATTTAAATAATTAATAATATCATAAAATTTTTTATGCTCTACATTTCCATTTTTATCAAGAACCATTAATCTACTTTCACTTCTATTTTTCAAAGGAGTTTGAGCAATTAATTCTTTAGGTAAATCATAATCAAAATCATCTGTTTTCATAACTTCATCTCCACATTCGAATAACACATCATATTTTAACACATTTAATAATTATATAAAAGAAAAAACTCACCATGAGTTTATTCTAAATCTACACATTTTCCATCTCCAGGTTTTTCACCTTTTTGATATTGTTGATTAGTTAAAGCACAACCAGACTTTGTAATTGAATCTTTTAAATAACCTCCAAAGTAATTAACTAAACCAATTGTAATTACACTTATAAGTGCTATAATCAAAACATATTCAACTAAAGCTTGTCCTCTTTTATTCATAACCATTCACCTACTATACCTAAAGTATAATTGATTTATTAATTGTTGTCAAATATTAAATTTGCTTCTTTTAAATGCTGCTTAGCTTTTTCTGTTGACATTCTACCTCTAGGAGTACGTTTTATAAATCCTTCTTGCAGTAAATATGGTTCAACAACATCTTCAATAGTAGATACTTCTTCACCAATACTTGCAGCAATAGTCTCAATTCCAACAGGCCCACCATTAAATTTTGTTATCAAACTAGACAAATATTCTAAATCAACCTGGTCTAGTCCATATTTATCAACTTTAAGTCTTTTTAATGCACTGTCAGTTATTTCTTTATCTATTACCCCGTCGCCTATTACACTAGCAAAATCTCTAACTCTTTTAAATAATCTATTAGCAATTCTTGGAGTTTTTCGACTCCTTTTTGCAAGTTCTAAAGACGCATCATCAGTTATTTCCATATTAAGAACTCTACTAGTTCTTTTTATAATTTTATTTAGTTCATCTTCACTATAATAATTAAGCTTAGAAACAATACCAAATCTATCTCTTAAAGGGCTTGATAAATCACCAGCACGTGTAGTTGCACCAACTAATGTAAAAGGTGGTAAATCTATTTTTATATTTCTAGTATTACCCTCAGTTCCAACAACAATATCAAGTTCAAAGTCTTCCATAGCAGGATATAATATTTCCTCAATAAATTTTGGAATACGATGTATTTCATCAATAAATAAAACATCACCAGGCTCCAAAGTAGAAAGTATAGCTGCTAAATCTCCACTCTTTTCAATAGATGGTCCAGTAGTAGTCTTAATATTGCTACCAAGTTCATTTGCAATTATGTGAGCTAAAGTAGTTTTACCAAGTCCAGGAGGACCATATAACAAAACATGATCTAAAGATTCATTTCTCATCTTAGCAGCATCAATAAATATTTTTATATTTTCTTTAACTTCTTCTTGTCCTACATAATCTTTTATATATTGTGGCCTTAACGTATTATCAACTTCACCACTCAATAATTCTTTAGACATTAATCTATCGTCCATATTATCACTTTCCTAACAATTTTAATGCTTCTTTAATTTGATTTTCTAAACTCAAATCATTATCAACTTTATCAATAATTTTCTTAATATCATTACTTTTATAACCTAAACTTTCTAAAACTTCAATAAGTTCTCTAGAATCATATTGAAATAAATCAGTTTGAGTAGTTAATTTACCTTTCAAATCCAAAATAATTTGTTTAGCAACTTTATCCCCAATCTTAGGAAATCTAGTTAAATAAGTAATATTATCTGTATTAATAGCATCATATATTCCTTTAATATTTCCACTAGCAAATAAAGGCATAGCCATCTTAGGCCCTATTCCTTTAACGTTAATTAATTTTAAAAATAAATTCTTTTCCTCTAAGCTTTTAAAACCATACAAACTATTTTCATCTTCTTTTATATGATTATATAAATAAACTTTACATTCTTCATTTAATTTAAAACTATATGGATTAGATACAAAAATAGAATATCCTATATTATTATTATCCAATATAATATAATTTCCATCATATCCTACAACCATACCTTTTATATAACTATACATTATATCAACTCCTAAATAAATAATATCATACATTCGTTTGCATATCAATCTTTTTTTTATTATTTAAGTAATTTATAATAACAATTTTCTATCTTTATTAATAAACTATAATAGATAGATTAGGAGGTATTAATATGTACTACTATGGATACAATGGAGGTTATAACACTGGTTATAACTATAATCCTTGTTGTAATACAACATATGCAGGAACTACAAATGGTTATGGTTGGGGTGCTGCATTATGGATAGTTCTATTCATTTTATTAGTAATCATAATCGGAGCAGGTTGGACTTGGAACACTCCTGCAAACTAAAAGATGAGAAACCTCATCTTTTTACATGTCACAAAAAGCCTCAGTCAGTAAGAACAACGTAAGGATTTTCTTTTGTTCCATCTCCACTTTCACTTGAAATTTGTGTATTTGACTTAAGAGAAACTGCAGGACGAAACGAGTAACTGGCGCTGCCCACATCGCCGACGTTGCTGTAGACGGCGCCACTGCGGCCCACGTTGAATGCGTGATCGTAGTCACTGTAGTAGTAAAGCGACAAAGACCAAAAGTATAAATTATTCGATTTTTGATAATTATTTATTAAATAATAATCTGGATTACTAGTATATACTTTACCACCAGCATATACTATTTCATCTGCTGTTAATGTTCCCACATACATATCTGTATTATCCTCATCCGCAAACTTGCTCATATTTGTTCCATTACACTTTAATGTTGGTTCTTTTGTTGTTTTTCCATTTAAACGAACATATGCGTCGTAATAAAATGATGTATTTTTAACTTGTTTATCTAACATTTCTTGACTAGTTAATGCTGTTGTATTATCTGTTTTAGTTGCATATGCTTTATCATTTAAACACCAATCTCCTGCTTTTAATTTATCTAAATAGTTTGCTAGAGGACCAGTTTGAAAGTTTTTAAATGCTGTCGCCATTGATTTATCTTTATTTGTTCCTCCATTTAAATAATTCATTAATTCTTTTGTACTTGAATTTTTGGTTCCATCGGAAGCGGTCAATGTGTTTGCTGAATACTCAGTATATCCAAAATTACCAGTTTTTGTTGTACCACCAGTTGTAGTTGGTATATTCCAATTACCGTCACTTGTTGCACAAGTACTATCTTGGTCTTCTAATATTAATTTTATACTTCCATCTCCAGCAATACGAACTGCTCTCCAACACATTCCAGCAAAATTTACATAATTATCTATTACATTTCCTCTATAATAATAACTTGTTCCGTAATCATCTAATGTTCCACTCATCGATAACTCATTTTTCATTACTTCTATTTGATTATCAAAAGTTAAAGTATCAGTTATAGAATCGTATTTCAATAATTTTTTTGTCCAACTATCGCATTGGTCATATACGTATTTCCCTACGGCGTCATCATATGAACTTACTGTACTTCCAGATTGAGCAGCTGTTTCAGTATCTCCTACTAACCATGGGCCATATCCAGAACATAAACTTCCAGTTATCACAGTTTCATATTCGAATTTACCTGTTCCATATTGACTTATTGCTTCTGCAACCCTACTCCTAGGACTTGATAACAATTCTGTTCCATTTGTTTTATTTTTAGCATTTTCTATTATGTTATATGCTAAACTATTTGTATTAGCTGAATATGGGTTTGTCATACTTGATAGATTTGCTATATTTAATCTTGCCTGTATTGTTTTTCCCATATCATTGCTTTGGTCTATTCCAGTATCTATGTACCACATCTTAAATGTATATGTGTGTACATCTCCTTCTTTTATACTATTTCCAACTAATATTCCTCCGTTTATTGGAAATATACTTTGTGTACTTACACCATCACAACTTGTTCCATCACTTTTTGTACATGTTAATGTATATCTAAAGTCATTACTTTCAAATGTAGTTGTACTTCCATCACTAGTCTTTGTT
>CAKONF010000039.1 GCA_934097015.1 uncultured Bacilli bacterium
AAAAGAAAAATTGACTAATATTTATTATCTGATAAAATTAAATTAAGTGGTGCGGTTGAAATTACAATATAAAAAATAAGACAACAAAGTCTTATTTTTTAATCAAACACTAGTTAAATTACTATCAATAACATCAGTTATACTAGTACCTAATAACATTAAAACAACAATTAAAATAAATATTATTATGTATAAACACCAATAGCTTCTAGCATAATTTCTTCTATTTATATTACTATTATCCAAAGAAAAAATTATTAATAATACAAATCCAACTACAGGAATATTAAATAAAATTCCATAACCAAAATAAGCCCAAGCTCCTAATGGTCTATAATTACTAGGTATATTTTTCATCATCAACATCCTTACCTTAAACAATCTATTCTTTCTTGATAATTATCACTCATACATATATATGAACCACTTATAACAAAATCAACCCCATTTACTTTATTTATAGTATCTTTATTTATACCACCATCAATACTAATTTTATAATTTAAATTTTTATCTTTTCTAATTCTATTTAAAATATCTATTTTATATAAAACACTATCCATAAATTTTTGTCCCCCAAGACCAGGTTCAACACTCATTATAAGAACATTATCTATTTTATCTAAATAGTTTAATATACACTCAATACTAGTTTTAGGTTTAACACTTAATCCAACTTTTATACCAAAACTTTTAATTAAATCTATTAAATCATCAATATTTTTATCTATTTCATAATGTATAGTAATAAACGTTGGATTTAAATTTTTATATTCTAATATATACTTTATAGGATTAGAAACCATCAAATGAATATCTAACATTTTATTATTATTTTTAAAAGCATCTTTAATATTAGAAAACGAATCAGTTTTATTTGAAACAAACTCTCCATCCATTACATCAACATGTATATATTCAGCATCAGTATTATTTATTTTATCAATAGTTTCATATAAATCATATTTACTTTTTAGAAATGATACGGCTACTTCCATACATATCCACCAACCTCAAATAATTTTCATATCTACTTTTTAATATTTTTTTATCCATAACCATTCTTTTTATAGAACATTCTTTTTCATTTGTATGCGAACAATCTTTATAAGGACAATTAACATTTCTAAACTCTATAAAAGAATTTTTTATGTCATTTAAATTAACATCATTTAAATCTAAAGAACTAAATCCAGGAGTATCAGCAATAAAAGAACTTTTATATTTAAACAACTCAACATGTCTTGTAGTATGCTTACCACGTCCTAATGCTTCACTAATATTATTAGTAGCAAGATTTAAATTCTTATCTAATTTATTTAATAAACTACTTTTACCAGCACCAGTTTGTCCTGTTAAAACTAAAGTCTTATTTCTTATATATCTTTTAAGTTTAAATAAATTATTATTAGTACATACCTTAACTTTTATACTAGAATAATACTTCATAATACTTTTAATATACTTTAAATCTTTTCCTTTTAACAAATCTAATTTAGTAAATACAATAATTGGTTCAATATTATTTATCATACACAAAGTAATTTGTTTATCCAATAAATTAAGAGATAAATCAGGTTTCTTAACACTAGTAATAATAAGAGCACTATCAACATTTGCAATACTAGGTCTATCTAAACTATTTTTTCTAGGTAATATTTCTAAAATGTATTTTTCTTTATCATCAAATATTACTTTATCACCAACTAAAGGAGTAAGTTTATTATATTTTATCTTACCCCTTGCTCTACAATCATACAAATTATCATTTGCTTCTACAGTATATAAATTACTAATTATTCTTACAATTTTTCCTTCCATAAACCCTCTTCTAGTCCGTTATTTCTTCTTCTGTTCCAGTAGATTCACTTGCTATATAAATCTTAAGTTCAGCATTTTTTACAACAACGGAACCAGCTGCTCTACTTTGTTTATATATTTTACCAACTTCATATTCATTTGTTTCAGTATATTCAACTGATAAACTAATTCCATACTTGTTAGCAAAAGACTCTATATCTTTTAAACTATATTCTCCAGTAGTAAAATCAGGATAAACTACACTAGAATCTGGTATGTGTAATTTAATTGTATCCCCTTCTTTTAAAATACTACCAGCTGCTGGTTCTGTACTAATTATTTCTCCTGTTCCAGCTTTATTTGGATCATCAACTTCATCTTCAATTACTTCAACATATAATTTATAAGTATTTTCCAAATATCCCTTTACTTCAAGATAATTTTTACCAGCAAAATCTTCTAAAGTATAACCACCTTCACCTACTGAAATATAAAGAGTAATAGTAGAACCTTCCTTAACAGTTCTTCCTCCAGCTGGACTAGTTTTAACAACATTACCAACTTCAACAGTATCACTAGTTGCATCTTTAGTATCTGCAGCAATACTAAATCCCTTACTTTTAAGTTCGGCTTCAGCATCTATTACACTCATATTAGAAACATCAGATATTTTTACATCTTTAGCTTCCGTTAATTTAGGAAGCAAAAAGATTAAAGCTGTTATAATAATTATTAAACCAGTAAATACAACTCCAAGTACCATCAATAATTTATTTTCTTTTTTCTTTTCATCTTGTGGTACAATTTGTTCTACTTTTATTTCTTCTTTTTTAGGTTCTTCCAACTTAGTATTTTCTAATTCTGTCACAGCTTTCTTTTGTTTTTTATCCTCTTCGATTTCAGGATAAGGAAATTCATAAACCTCTTCATCAAGTCTAGCTTCATCTAAACAAGTTTTTAAATCTTCATGCATTTCTCTTGCATCTTGATATCTATTCTTTAAATTCTTAGCAGTTGCACGTTTTACTATATTTGCAACACTAGTTGGAATAGAATCATTAATATCTTTTACATACGGAATACTTTCTTTAATATGTTTCAAAGCAATTTCAACCGCATTATCACCTTTAAATGGAACACTACCAGTTAAAAGTTCAAACATCAAAATACCCATAGAATAAACATCACTTTGAATAGTAGCAGTTTTACCACAAGCTTGTTCTGGTGGCAAATAATGTACGCTACCCATAACTGAATTAGTTTGAGTAAGCTGTGTTGCATTTAATGCCATTGCAATACCAAAATCTGTTATTTTTATTAACCCATTTTCAAGTATCATAATATTTTGTGGTTTAATATCTCTATGAATAATATAAGAATCATGTGCTGCAGACATACCATCAGTAATTTGCATCATAATATCCACAACTTCTCTTACAGTCAAACTACCACGTTTTTTTAATAATTGTTTTAGGTGTTTTCCTTCAATATATTCCATTACTATATAGTATAGTCCATTGTCTTCACCAACATCATATACTTCAACAATATTAGGATGACTTAAACTACTCGCACTTAAAGCTTCCCTTTGAAAACGTCTAACAAACTTTTCATCAGTAGCTAAATCACCTCTTAAAACTTTAACAGCAACATTTCTATCTAGAATAGTATCATATGCTAAATAAACGTTTGCCATACCACCTTCACCAATAGTTTTTATAATCTGATAACGATCATTAATCTTTTGCCCCTTCATAATCATAAACTACTCACCATCCTTTACTAGATATGCTATTGAAATATTATCAGTACCACCTCTAGCATTACACTTCTTTATAATTTTTATTAATTTATCTTCAATTTTAAGTTCATCATCATTTAGCACTTTTTCTATTTGTTCCACCGTCAACATATTAGTAAGCCCATCACTACATAACATTATTGCATCAACATTAGTATCAACATCAAATATATCTAATACTTGTTTAACCTCAGTTCCTAAAGCTTTCATCAAAACATTCTTTTTAGGATGATTTAAAGCCTCTTCTGGAGCAATTTCACCAGTTTCAACTAATAAATTTACCAAAGTATGATCCTTTGTTATTTTATGTAATTTTTTATTTTTAAAAACAAATCCGCTAGAATCTCCAATATTACCAAATATCAAAAAATCATTTGTTAACAAAGCTAATACAATAGTTGTACCCATTCCAGTAGATTCTGGATTCTCTTCAGTATACTTTAAAATATTAGTATTAATAGTATTAATATTTTCATTTAGCCAATTAACAGCATCAAATTTAGTACCAATAGTTGAAAGATTAGAAAATCTACTTCCCAAATGTGTCACAACCATAGAACTTGCAATTTCTCCAGCTCGGTGTCCTCCCATTCCATCAGCAACCATCATTAAATGCTCACCACTAAGATTCTTTACAATTGTCACAGAATCTTCATTATGACTTCTTACTCTACCAGAATCAGTTAAATAAAATGATTTCAATTAATATCACCCTCTTTAGCACGAAGTTGTCCACATGCTGCATCAATACCAGCACCAAATTCACGCCTTATTGTAGTATTTATACCTCTTTTTTTTAAAACATCATAAAATTTCAATATAGTATCTTTATCACTCTTTTTAAATTCAATATGACTTGTTTCATTATATGGTATTAAATTAACATAAACATTCATACCATGAAGTAAACTAGCAAGTTGATTAGCACACTCAATACTATCATTTACACTATTAAGCATAACATATTCTATAGTAATTCGTCTATTAGTTTTTTTTATATATTCCTTTAAACACTCAATTAATGTGCTTATACTATACGCTTTATTTACAGGCATTATTCTATTTCTAATCTCATCATTTGGAGCATGTAAACTAACTGCCAAATTAACTTGTAAAGGACAATCACTAAATTTCTTAATTTTATCAACTAATCCACTAGTTGATATAGTAATATGTCTAGCCCCAATATTTATTCCAAAAGGACTGTTAATAATATAAATAAAATTCATAATATTATCATAATTATCAAATGGTTCACCAATACCCATTATAACAACTGAATCAATTCTATCACTAATATCTTCTTCAACTAATAATATTTGTTCAACTATTTCATAAGTATCTAAATTACGTACTTTTTTAAGTCTACCACTTTCACAAAACTTACATCCCATATTACAACCAACTTGACTTGATACACAAATACTATTTCCATAATCATGTCTCATCAAAACAGCTTCAATAAAATTTCCATCTAATAATTTAAATAAATACTTATTAGTTAAATCACTTCTTTGAACTTTAACAATCTCAATAAAATCCATATTAAAATCTTCATTTAATTTATTAATCAAATCTTTTTTTATATTAGTCATCAAATCAAATTTTTTAACTCTTTTAATATATAACCAATCATATAATTGTTTAGCTTTATATTTTTTTTCATTAATATCTAAAAAATAATTTTCTAAATCCTCTAATTTATAATTATAAATATTCTTCATATTTCCACCATATTAATTATAAAACAAAAAGTACTAAATTAATAGTACTTAATTAAATTAGTTAATTAATTTTTAATCCTCATTTTCATATTTTTTAATATTTACAACTTTTCGGTTGTTTGAGGCAAAATCATTCAGTTGTTTGAGGATTTTCTTAACTAGCAAGTTTTACTGTATATGGATTTTCTTTTGTTCCATCTCCTCCATTTATTAACACACTAGCCTTTAGATTGATACTAGGGCGCAAAACGTAAGTGCTGTTGACGCTTAAGCTGCCGATGATACCAACCGACCCATAAACGTACCACTCGAGCGCATTCGAACCATTATAGAGGCCCGGAGACAAAAGCCACCAATTAGAAGTTATAGATGAATTATATAAATAATATGATTTGTTTGGCTGACCAGCTTTATAAGCTCCTGCGAATGACACTTCATCTGCAGATAGTAGTCCTATTGGATATTTTAAATTTCCATTTGTTTTATTTCCATTTGAAAGTGTTGCAACATCTACTGTAAATCTTGAATAATCATTTGTTGCACTTTCTGCACATTTAAATGTTGGCTTGGCAGTTGTTATACTTGTTGTTCCTGTACTATATAATAGTAATCTTTCTGCTGATGCATAATATGTTTGATTTTTTCCATAACCTAAAGCGGTATTACTTGAACCTATAGAACTTGACGCAAGTGTTTTATCATTACAAAATAATGTATCTGATAAATAATTTGCATAATTTGTTTTTAAATTATCCTCATACCACTTATCTACTGCAACTTTTATTGTACTATCATTAATATTCTCGTGTGTTGCATCATATGTTGTACTTCCTGCTGTTCCATACATATATCCTACGTATGCATTATCACCATTACTGGGATTAAATGATGTTGTTATTTCATTTCCACTTGAATCTTTTGCAGCATCATCAAGTACTAGTCTTACTGACCCATCTCCATTTATTCTAACAATTCTCCATGTTTTATCTGCAAATGATACATAATTATCTATTACATTTCCTCTAAAATAATAACTTGTTCCATAATCATCTGGTGCATTATTTAAAACACGTTCATTGCTTCCTGATATTGAGGTAAATTCTGTCACTTCACTACCAAATGTTGTTCTTGTCGTATCACTTTCTTCACTTGCATTTTTTGCACTTCCAATTATTACACTATTTAACATTGAACCAACATATGGATTAAATGTACTTGGATTTACTAAGTTTGCTTTTGCACTAAATTGTTTATTCATATCTATACTTTGATCTGTTCCTGTATCTTTATACGTTACGACTAATGTATATACTTGTACTTTATCATCTTCTATTGGGTTCGTCACAAGTATTTTACCCATTGTTGGAAATATTTGTTCATCACTTACTCCATTACATGTTCCACTTGTTGTTCCATTTACTGTGTAATTATTTCCATCTTTTGTAATACTATATCCTTGTTTTAAATATTGAGTACATGATATTGTATATACTAAATCC
>CAKONF010000040.1 GCA_934097015.1 uncultured Bacilli bacterium
AATACAATTCAAATAGAAGAGAGTAGTACTGCGACAAGCTATGAAAAATATGGTGCTACTCCAACTCCAGATAATCCGTCAGAAATAAAATCTTTAGGTGAAAAAATAACTGATACCAATGATAAAAATTATAATAAATATAAAATTCATGTCAAAACTGTTGGAAAAAATATTTTTAATATTGATAGTGTATTAAATTCTTCATTAATAAAAAATGACGATGGAACATACACTATGTGGAAAAATGATAGTGGAAGATTTGCAAAAATTTATTATTATCATATTCCTGCAAATACAAAAATTGCTTTTTCATATGAATTAGTTGATTATAATGGAACGTACGGTTTACCATTACAATTTGTAATTGCTTTTTCTCATAAAGAAACAACGACAACTGGTTTCTATTCTTCAAAAAATAACTTTGTTATTTCTTATGATGATGATATAGATAAAATTCAAATATATCAAGAAGGAACCATGCCTCTTGGAACTTATACAAAATTTAAAAATTTGCAAATTGAATTTGGAGATACAGCAACTAGTTATGAACCATATGAAGAAAAGAATTATGATATATACTTAGATGAACCATTAAGATGTATTGGAGAAAATTGTGATTATATTGATTTAATAAATAAAAAAGTAGTAAGAAAAATAAATACGATAACTTTTACTGGAACAGAAAGTTGGAGTAAAATGAAAGATGGTACATCTAAAGACATCAGTGAATTTTATTACAGTATAGATAATACTATTGAAGATAGTAGCAAAGTATACGTAATGTCAAATTATTTTCAATCACATTCTAGGTCAGAAATTTGGAACAAAAATCTAGGAATATCGGCATCTTCAAAATATATAAGAATAACACAGGGTGTTGATGATAAATTTAATTATGATATAGATACTTTTAAAACGTGGTTAGAAGAAAAAAATAGTGCAGGAAATCCATTAGTAGTAAATTATGTAATGAAAAATACAAAAGAAGAATATATAGACTTACCAGATATAAAAGATTTAAATAATAAAAACATATTCATAAGTGATAATACATTAACAACAACAATAGAAAAAGAATAAAAAATACAATAATAATATTTATTCTTTTTTAAATGTGATAAAATATTTATAAAGAACGAGGTAAATATGAAAAAATATATAAAAGAGAATAAAAAATTATTAATAAAATATTCGTTAATAATAGTATCTAATATATTATTAGTAATACTAAATAATTTTTATTTAAAAAATAATAATTATAAAAATATGATTTTATTATTTATAATAGTTGTTAGTGATTTAATAATATGTAATTATAAAGAAAAAGTTGAATTTAAATGGTATCTAGATTTAATAGTTAATTTTATTATTGGATTAATATTAATGTTTATAACAAATAATATTATAGATTATTCAATTATATTATTATCATTATATTTAGCGAATAACATAATATTTGTAAGAAGTAGATATAGTGATAAATTTAGTAAAAGAATATTACAGTATATAATGATATTTATTTATACAATCTTAATTATGTTTATAAATATATTTATGTATATGATATTTAAATAAATTTATTTTAATAAGTACTATGAATTAAGTGCTTTTTTTGATATTATATTATATAAGGTGATAAATTATGTTTGAATATATGGGAGATAGAATAAGTAAAGCAATAAAAAATATAAAAGGTATGGGTAAAATTACTGAAGAAAATATAAATGATGCTACTAGAGAAATTAGAATGGCTCTTTTAGAAGCTGATGTTAATTATGAAGTAGTAAAGGAATTTATTAGAAATGTTAAAGAAAAAGCATTGGGAATGGAAGTTAGTAAAAGTTTAAAACCAGATGAGCTATTTATAAAATTAGTAAAAGATGAATTGGTTAGTTTACTAGGTATTGATTATGTTCCTTTAGAAACAAATAAAAAACCTACAATTGCTATGATGGTTGGTTTACAAGGTAGTGGTAAAACTACTACTGTAGGTAAATTAGCTAATATGCTTAGAAAAAAATATAAAAAAAATCCTTTGCTAGTAGCATGTGATGTTTATAGACCTGCAGCTATAGATCAATTAACTACGATTGGAAAAGAATTAAATATAACAGTTTTTAGTAAAGGACAAATTAACCCAATCGAAATAGTAAAAGAAGCTTTAATATATGCAAAAGAGAATAATCATGATTATATAATAATAGATACAGCAGGAAGATTACATATTGACGAAAAATTAATGGATGAATTAGTAAGTATAAATGATAATTTTAAACCAGATGAAATTTTACTAGTAATTGATGCTATGATGGGACAAGATGCAATTAATGTTATAAAAGGTTTTAATGATAAATTGCCATTAACTGGAGCTATACTAACAAAAATGGATGGTAATACAAAAGGTGGTGTAGCATTATCAGTAAGACATCTAACTAATATTCCAATTAAATTTCTAGGTACTAGTGAAAAAATGGATGGATTAAGTGAATTCTATCCAGAAAGAATGGCTGAAAGAATACTAGATATGGGCGATATACTTTCTATTGCAGAAAAAGTTAATGATGTAATTGATGAAGATGAAGCAAAAGATTTAGCGAAAAAAATGCAAAAAGGTAAATATGATTTAGAAGATTTTCTAACTAATTTAAGACAAATAAAAAAATTAGGACCAATAGAAAACATGTTAAAATTAATACCAGGCGCTAGGAAGATGGGATTAAATAATATAAATATTGATCCAAAAGATTTAAAACATGTAGAAGCAATAGTATTATCGATGACTCCATATGAAAGAAAACATCCTGAAGTTTTAAAAAATTCTAGAAAATTAAGAATAAGTAAAGGTAGTGGAAGAAGTGTTGAAGAAATTAATAGATTACTAAAACAATTTGAAGAAATGAAAAAAATGATGAAACAAATGAGTAGTGGTAATTTCAAAATGCCATTTTAAAACAGAATTTATTTTATTCTGTTTTTTTTGTCTACTTCTTTAATCATTTTACCTAAAAAATTTCTTTTATATTTTTGATAAGTTTCATAATCATTATTTTCTTTTAAATATTTTAATATCTTATCAATGAATTCTTTTAGTTCTTCTTCATTAAATTCTTTATCAATACCATTTACTTTATAAATACTATTACTCATTTCAATACCTTCTTTATATAAAAATATTAACATATTATAATATATTTTACAATTAATTAAAAATTAATGAATTTTTATAAAAAAGTATAAAACAGAATGGCCATATAGTTATATATATTTTATATAATCCAATAATACACTATCTAAAAATATTTTTAATTGTTAAAAAAAGAATATTATGGTAAAATAAGCATATCAAAGGGAGTGATACTATGCGTAAAACAGTGTGTTTAATAGGAAGACCAAACACTGGTAAAAGCACATTATTTAATAGGTTAATAAATGAAAAAAAATCTATTATTGCAGATATGCCAGGGGTCACAAGAGATAGAATATATGGTGTTGTTAATTATAAAGATAAAAGTTTTAATTTAATAGATACTGGTGGAATAGATTTAGAAATAAAAGACTTTAATGAGTCTATTAAAATCCAAGCAGAAATTGCTTGTCAAGAAAGTGACGTTATTGTATTTGTTGTAGATGGTAGAGAAGATTTAACACTAAATGATTTAAAAATAAGAGATTATTTATTAAAATCAAATAAAAAGGTTATAGTAGCAATAAATAAGATAGATGATAAACATCATGAAGATAATATTTATTCTTATTATGAATTAGGACTTGATAATATGATTATGATAAGTGGAGAACATAAAAGAGGAATAAATGAATTATTAGATGAAATAACAAAAGATTTTAATCCATATACAACAGAAGAAAATGATAGTGATATAAAATTTTGTATTATAGGAAGACCAAATGTTGGAAAAAGTAGTTTAGTAAATGCTATATTAAATGAAGAAAGATGTTTAGTAAGTAATATTGCGGGCACTACAAGAGATTCACTAGATACAAAATTTAATTATGAAAAAAGAAACTATACTATAATAGATACTGCAGGAATGAGAAAAAAAGGTAAGGTTTATGAAGAAGTTGAAAAATATAGTTTAATAAGAAGTTTAAAATCTATAGAACGCAGTGATGTTTGTGTTGTTGTAATTAATGCAGAAGAAGGTATTATAGAACATGATAAACATATAGTTAGTTATGCTATTGATGCTGGAAAAGCAATAGTATTGGTAGTTAATAAATGGGATACCGTTGCTGATAAAGATCAAGCTATAAAGAAATGGACTAAAGATATTAGAGCACATTTTCAATTTGTTCCTTATGCAAATATAGTATTTTTAAGTGCTAAAACTAAATCAAGAATACATACACTAATGCCAGAAGTAATTAAAGCTTATGAATCTAGTACTAAAGTAATTAAAACAAGTGTGCTAAATGATATAATAAGAGATGCTTATATGCTACATATGCCACCTAGTTATAAGGGTAAGAGACTTAAAATATATTTTGTTAATCAAAGTGGAATTAAACCACCTAAATTTACTTTCAATGTAAATAATAAAGGATTAGTACATTTTAGTTATGAAAGATATTTAGAAAATAAAATAAGAGAATCATTTGATTTAGTTGGAACACCAATAATAATACAATTTAAAAATAAAAATGGTGAATAATGAAAATTAAATTTGATAATATAGAGTTAGATGTAATAATTGAAAGAAAAAAAATAAAAAATATATATTTTAGAATAAAAGAAGATTTATGTGTTTATGTTAGTTGTGGATATTTATGTAGTGATAAGTATATAGAAAAATTATTAAATGCTAATAAAAATAGTATTAAAAGAATGTATATTAATATGTTAAATAAAGTAAATGAAAAAGAAGATATATATTATTTGGGTACTAAATTGAATTATATTTATTGTTCTAATAAAATATATATTGATGAATTAAATATATATGGTCCTAGTATTGATAAAATTAACGAATATTTAGAAAAAAATAGTTTAATAATTTTTAAAGATAGATTAAATAAATTAATGATACAATTTGATGATTTACCTAATTTTAGATTAAGAACTAGACATATGAAAACTAGATGGGGTGTTTGTAATAAATCAAGTATGACAATTACTTTAAATACAGAACTTATTCATAAAGATGTTAGTTTAATAGATTATGTTATAGTACATGAATTATGTCATTTTAAATATATGGATCATAGTAAAAACTTTTGGATGGAAGTGGAAAAATATTATCCATATTATAAATTAGCTAGAAAAAGATTAAAGTGAAAGGAAATTTTTATGAAATTCAATAAAAAAGATAGATTAAAAGCATTTAGAAATCTAATGGATAGAAAAGAATCTAGTATCAAAAGTACTATTGTAAAGTCACCAACTAGTGAAGAATATAAAAAAAGATGTGATGAAAGGGAAAAAAGACTAATATTAAGATATGATGAAAATATTAGTGATATAAGTAATATAAATTTTTATGATTAATAGTGTTAATAATGAAAAAATAAAAAAATATAGCAAATTATTACAAAAAAAATATAGAGATGAAACTAATTTTTATTTAGTATCTACAGATCATTTAGTAAAAGAGGCTATAAAAAATAAAAAAGTAATAGATATATTTGTTTTAGATGGTACAAAAGAAAATTATATAAATTCTACTATAATTACAGACCAAGTAATGAGAAAATTAACAACTTTAAAAACTTTACCAAATGTAGTTGCAGTAGTTAAAAAAAATGAAGAAAAAAATATAAATGGAAATGTAATTCTACTTGATGGTGTTCAAGATCCAGGAAATGTTGGTACTATTATTAGAAGTGCTGTAGCGTTTAATATTGATTCTATTGTATTAGGAAGTGGTACAGTTGATATATATAATGAAAAAGTTTTACGTGCAAGTGAAGGAATGATAAATAATATTAATATTATAAAAAAAGATTTAGTTGATACTATACTAGATTTAAAAGTTAATGGGTATGAAATAATAGGAACAAAAGTCGATGGTGGAACAAATATAAAAGAAATAAAATCAAGCAAATATGCTTTATTAGTAGGTAATGAAGGTAGTGGTGTTAGTAAAAATCTTTTAGATTTATGTGATAAATATGCATATATAAAAATGAATAAAAATTGTGAAAGTTTAAATGTTGGAGTAGCAACTAGTATTATAATTCATGAATTAAATAATTAAAAAAGTATGTCGACTTGGTTCGACATACTTTTTTTGATATTTATAGTAGTATATATAACCAGAGCTTTTATGTTTGTTAGTGCTTACCTAATCATTATAAAAAATGAGAGGGGATGTATAGATGAAAAGTATACTTTATTATATTAAAGAAATATTAAAAAGTATAATGGTAATATACATTTTGAAAGTAATCTTATTCCTCCTACAAAAAGGAGTCTAGATTAACTCCATTAAGCACTAAGTATTTAATTATGTTGTTCTACCTAATATAGTATT
>CAKONF010000041.1 GCA_934097015.1 uncultured Bacilli bacterium
TAGTATTATTAATATGATTCATCATTAAATAAATATCTTCTTTAGAATACTTATCTAAATCAGTACCTTGTTCAATATATCTTCTTATATATTCATGTGTTACTTCAATACTTCCTTTTTGGTCACTTCTTCTAGAATCACAGAAAAACACTCTAGTTTTAACCACATCCGGACCATTATCTTCGATTAAGTCAGGTCTTTTAAATTCTTTACCGTTGTCAGTTAATATAACTGGAAATATTTTGTGAAATGTTTCACATCCAAGTATTGCTTTAATTTCATTTATTTTTTGAGTAACCTCAGATGTTGTTTGGTTTTCTAATTTACAAGCAATCATAAAATTAAAAGGTATAAAGTTTAAAGTTAGTAAAACAGAGTGTCCTTTTATACCCTCAACAATATCCATTTCTACATAATACTTAATATTGTTAGCCATCTTATAGTTAAGAAAGTCTTGATATGTACGATTGATTCTGCATTCATTTTCTTTTCTTTCACTCTTATTTTTAGATACTTTTCTTTTTCTTTTGCGATATCTAGCGATTCTAGGTAAATCAATATTTTTACAAGATAAATAGCCTTTTTCTTGGTAGTAATATAAAGTTCTTTCGGTAATATTAAATTCTGGATGATCTGTTACAATCATATAGAATGAATGCCCTTTATCCATTTTTCTAAATTCGTCATTTTCAAAATCAATACCTTGTCTAGATTCAACTAAAGTTTTATGGTAGTCGTTGTTAGCATTTTCTGCATAATAAAAATAATGATTTTTTTTACACTTATTTTTATTGGGACAACCATTATAGACGAATGGAGCTTTCTCAGTTTTATTACATTTTACATTAAAATTATTAAAATGATTTCCTTTAATCAAAATTCTTCTTGATAATATTTCTATAGAAATAGTTGTATGGGGTTTACCAATAATTTCACCAATTTTTCTTAGACTATTATTCTCATTAAGATTGCTTTCTATAATTATTCTTTGACTTAAATTTAAATGTTTTCCCATTTTAAAAATCTCCCTTCATATAAATGGGTAAAACAGCGATTTATATTATATAATTTTTTACTAAAATTTCAAGCGTGATAATTGAAATACTAAATACTCCAGTATTAATTATTGTGGTTCATTTAAAATTTCATTTGAATTTTATCATTTTTTACTTAAAGGGTACTTGACAACTATAAAATTTATGGTAGAATTAGTATTAAATTATTTTTAAAGGAGAAAGCTATGGAATTAGTAAAAGATTATAATATTGTTACTAAATTAAAAAATAAAAAAAGACACTTTAATAGTGTGTTTTGTTCATGCTTTCATTGTGTTAAAAATATTAGGTTTAAAGCCGGTCAATAGAAACATTATGTTTTTGTGACCGGTTTTTGTTTGGGGAGGAGTTATGAATTTAGAAGATTTAATTGACTTAGTATCATCATATGATAAAGATAGTGTTGATATTATTGAAAAAGCTTATTATTATGCAGAAAATTTACATGATGGTCAATTTAGACAAAGTGGGGAAGCTTATATTAGTCATCCACTTAATGTAGCATATATATTAGCACAAATGCATGCTGATTGCGATACTATTTGTGCTGGACTTTTACACGATACATTAGAAGATACTAATATTACAAAAGAAGATATATCACATGAATTTAATCAAAGTATTGCTTTATTAGTTGATGGAGTAACAAAATTATCTAAAATGAATTTTTCATCTAAGCAAGATCAAAATTTTGCTAATACTAGAAAAATAATTACTGGTATTACTGAAGATGTAAGAATTATAATTATTAAACTTGCTGATAGACTTCATAATATGAGAACATTGGAGTTTAAATCAGAATTTAAACAAAAAGAGAATGCCTTAGAGACAATGGAAATATTTGTACCTCTTGCATATTATATTGGAGCTTATAGAATAAAATCAGAGTTAGAAGATCTGTCACTAAAATATTTGAAGCCTGATCAATACAAAGATTTAGAGAATAGAAAATTAAAAATTGAAGAAGATTGTAAAGATTGTTTATATGAAATGTATTATAAAATAAAGTCAATTTTAAATGAAAAAAACATTCCAAATGAGATGAAAATAAGAACTAAAAATATTTATGGAATTTATAAAAAGATTTTATTAGGTCAAAAGATATGTGATATTCATGATTTACTTGCTTTGAAAATAATGGTATCTGAAATAAATGAATGTTATTACGCTTTAGGTCTTATTCATAAAGAGTATCATCCGATTAATGATAAATTTAAAGATTATATTTGTAATCCTAAGACAAATATGTATCAAAGTTTACATACTACTGTTTTTGGCCCGAATGATAAAATTGTTCAAACACAAATTAGAACATTTGATATGGATAAAGTTGATTCTTTTGGATTAACTGCTTATTGGGATATCAAAAGAGGGAATGCAAGATTTGATATGCAAGATGATTTAAAGAAAAAGTATCAATTTTTTAAGTCATTAGTGGAAATAAATTCTATGTTTGGGGATAATCAAGAATTTGTTTCACAAGTAAAGCATGAGATATTCTCTGATAAGGTTTATGTATATACGCCGAAAGGAGATATTATAGAATTACCTAAAGGTTCAACACCAATAGATTTTGCTTATAAAATACATACTGATGTTGGAAATACTATGGTATATGCTGTGGTTAATGATGAATTTGTATCAGTGGATTATGTACTTAAAAATAAAGATAGAGTACGAATTATTACTGATAGTTTATCATTTGGACCTAGAAAGGAGTGGTTAGATGTAGCAAAGACAAGTTTAGCAAAAAAAAGAATAAAAGAGTTTGGGAAGGAAGGAAAATATTAGTATAATGATTAAAAATAAAATATATGAAAGTGTTAAAAACAACAATTTAATTATAAAAATAACTAATGATGAATATGTTCAAATTAATTTATTAATTAATAAATTGAAACATGAATATAATCTACAATTAGATTATATTCAAAAAAACAAAAAAAATTTTGATAAAATTTTATTACATAATCAATTAGTAAAAACAACAATTAAAGAAGTTATTGATCATTTTAGTGTAATAAAAAAATATAATGTTTGTGTTTTTGTTACTGGTAGTTTTGCAAGATGCACTAATAAGTTTAATAGTGATTTAGATTTGCATTTTTGCTATAAAAATATTTATAAAAATATTTTGTTTAAATATGAAGAAATGATATATTATATTTTATTTTCAATATTTAATATTAATAGAGAAAAAGTCCATAATATGATATTGTCTAGATATGAAAATAAAAAAATAGTTCGAATTATGTCTATTGTTGATAATAATGATTTGATGATTATTTTAAAAAATGATGATAATGAAATTTCTTATAAAATAAATGGTAAACAAAAAAGAAGAATATATTCTCAATATCTTAATAAGAAAGATATTAAAACAATGTATAAATATTTAAGAAATGAATTGTTAACTTATAATAGGGAATGGGTGCATACTTTTTATGTTTTCTCTAATGATTGGTTATTTACAAAATATTATAAGAAATTATTAATTATTGAAGATAAAAATAAGAGCATAGACAAAATTAATAAAAGAAAAGAAGATATAGTAACACAAATTGAATTTATAAATAGTATGATTAATACAATTGATAAAGAGAATATATGTGATTTTAAAAAAATGTTTCAAATGGAAGAATTTAAGTTATTATATAATTATATATCATATAGACGAGATTTATATTTATTATATAATAAAAAATGGGATATGATAGATTTTTCTAATATTGATAACTATTTAAATAATGATATTGTTTTCCCTTATATAAAGGATTATATGTATTCATTATTTAATTTAGTAGAGTCTTTTAAAAATGAATATAGTATTCATAAAAGCGGTTATATAAATAAGGAATGTTATGATTTACAAATTATTAAATTATTAAGATTAAACAGTTTAATAGGAGGTGTTTTATGAATAAGATGGTTATAACTTTACCAATTGCACCTTATAAAAATTTTTCTATAGGAAAATTAAGTACTCCTATATTAGCAGAAGCTTTGGCAAAAAAAATTGATGGCAAGTTTTATCTTGCAGTAAATTTACTAGATTCTTATAAAGAAAGAAATATTGATGGTTATAAAGAATTATTAGATATGTATGGAATTACTCCTGATGAATTTTGGATAGACAAAGAACATATAAATGATTTGCTTGATTCTATTTATTTTTTAATACAAAATGGTTATATTTACAAAATTAAAAAAGATATGTTATTGTGTAATTGTAAAAAAGTTGAGATAGCTAAAGATAATATTTCGTCGATTAATATGATTGATTCATGTTTTCAAATAATTGACGGAGAGTATTATTGTAAGAGTTGTAAAAAAAGGTGTTATATATATGAAAAAGAAGTGCTTGTTTTTGATGCAAGAGCTGTTTATAAGGAAAATATGTTGTTTTTCCCTGATTTTATTAATAAAGATGTGAAAACATTTCATAATAATATTGGCATAAATCAAGTAGTTATTAGTCGAGAAAGAAATACTGGTATAAATGTGATATATAATAATAAAAAATATAATATAGATATTGATTTTTTGTGGGAAATATATTTGTCATTATTTTCTAAAAGTGATAAAATAGTATTATGTTCTAATCATCAATTATTTCAACTCTATATGGTTTTGATGTTGGAAAATTGTTTTAATAAAGAGTCAAAGACAATTGGTCTTGCAACCCCTTATATAAATGTTGAAAATTTTGGTATAGAAAAAGAATTAGAAAATAGAATGTTATCATTAAAACTTTTTACGTTATTTAATTTTAAATGGAGTAAAAAAGAAAATTCGATTGATATTGGACTATTAAAATATTTGAACAGTATGAATGTTGAAAAAAAACAACAATTATATCATTTGACAATTGAAGAGAATGCTAATAATTCTATAGAAAATATAAAAGATATATTAATTAAAGATTTTAATTTTCAGTATGCTAATGCTGAATTAAAAAGAAGGAGAAAAAATGTATAGCATATTACTTTCAAAAATGGAAATTGGGTTTCCAATAGTTGAAAAAAGGTTAAAAAAAATTATTAAAAAAAATTCAAAAGTTATTATTATTCCTTGGAGTTTTCCAAATGAAACAGATAAAATTGGATTAAATGAGTATTATGATAAAAAGATTAAGCCAAAGTATGAAAAAATATTAATTGATTTTGGAATTGATAAAAAAAATATTAAGCATTTAAATTGTTATAATAAAAATATTAAAATGATGAAAAAATATATAAATGAATCTGATGTTTTAATTTTACCTGGAGGTAATCCTGAAATGTTTTTTTCTAAAATTGTACATGAAACTGAACTTCTTTATGTTATTAAACACTATAAAAAGATTATAATTGGTGTGTCTGCAGGAGCGTGCCTCCATTTTAAAAGATATTTTATAACAGCTAAAAATAATTATTACAATTATTTTGCATTTTACGATGGTTTTGGCATTTTAAATAATTCGTTTCTTATTGATGTTCATTCATCTAATAATAAACTGTATTTTAATAAACTAAGAAATATATCTAAAGAATATATGAAAGATGTTTATGCAATATATAATGATGGTGCTATCATTGTTAATAGAAAAAATAATAATATAGAAATGTTTGGAAATGTTTTAAAGATAGATAATAAATAATAAAATGTTTTGTGAAATTAAATAAATTAATTAATATATATATAATTAATAAAATTTGTCTTAAAATATTTTAAATGTTTGTTCAAAAAAATTTTTATTATATGGTGTGTAACAATGGATGGAACAAATTGTTTTAAATGACTAAACCTTAATTTATAATTTCTGTAGATATGATGTATGGCAATTTAAAAAAGCTAGCAGAAGCATTAAATGTTACACCGATTATTTATTCTCCATTAGAATCTATTAGTAATAATGGGTTAAAATTTTATATAATACTAAGCAATTTTTTGCTGGTAATAAATTACTAAAAAAAGAAAATAATTTAATGAATATTATTAAAGATGGGAAAGATTTTAATGATGTAGAATATCCTGAACATGTTAAAGGAAGTACTACTGATATTATGTTTACTGGTGGTTCTAGTGGTATTCATAATGGTGTTGAACTTGATGGGGGAGCATTAAATAGTGTAGTTAAAGCATTAGATTATGTTTTGATATTAGAACCTGGTATGGTTCATTTAGGAAATATTCCTTTTGGTCATATGTGTTTTGGTAGATTAGTTCTTCATTATTGTTTATGTAAAAATTTGGAATATGCATTAACTTTAAAAGCTATGCCTAAAGATTTTTATAGTGAACTTGTTATAACTCATGCTAATGGTGCTATGGGAGGCAAAAATACTCCTGGTACTATAGGTTATCCAATTTCATTTGTTAATTCTAAAATTGTAGATTCTAAGACTTTTAAAGAATTGCCTATAGGAACACCTGGCGTATTACTTGTT
>CAKONF010000042.1 GCA_934097015.1 uncultured Bacilli bacterium
TGGGGTTGGGGAAGAAGTATGTTTCTTGTTTTTTCATGAATCGTAAAATTTATTTTTAGGTATTTCTACCTTAAATACACTATATCAAAGTTAGAGTTTGTTGTAAACATTTTTTTGATAAATTTCTACAAATTTCATACAAAAATTAAATCATAAGTTCCCAGATAAGGTAAAGTGATTTTAAATATAAAAAACATTTACAAAAAATATGTGACAATTTGTAATAAGTATAAAAAATATATAACTACTAATAATAATATTGGTGGAATATATGAATAAAATAGTAGATTATATAAAAAAAGATTTCAAAGAATGTAATGATTTAATATGTAAAGAAATAAGAATAAAGTTAAAAAAATACTATATTATATATTTAGAAACAATTAGTAGCAGTGATAAAGTAAATACATTTATATTAAATGGTATATCTTTCAATAATGAAATAAATAACATTAATAAATCTATTCCTAGTCCTAATTTTATTAAAATAAATAAAATAGATCAAATAAATTATTATTTATGTAATGGTTATACAATTATTATAAATAAAAATAATGTATACGGTGTAGAAACTAAAGCTGAATTAGATAGAAGTATAAGTGAAGCTACTACTGAACCTAATTTATATGGTCCTAAAGATAGTTTTGTAGAAAACATTCAAAAAAATTTAGGTCTTATTAAACGAAGACTTAAGACTAATCATTTAAAAAATAAAGTTAAAGTAATTGGAAGAGATAGTAAAAGTATAATTAATATATTATATATAGATAATATTGCTAACGATAAATTTATTAAAGAAATAGAAAATAAATTAGATAACATAGATATTGATGGAGTATTAGATTCTGGTATGTTAAAAAAAATATTGGAAGATAATAAAAATCCTTTTCCAACTATAAAAACTACCGAAAGACCTGATACTGTATGTTCTAATTTATTAAATGGTAAAGTATGTATTTTAGTAGATGGTAGTCCATATTCTTTAATACTACCTACTTTCTTACTTGATTTTTTTACTAATGCAAGTGATGCTTATGCTAAAAGTGTAAATGTAATTTTTATTAAAATACTTAGAATATTATGTTTTATATTATCAGTTGGATTACCAGGATACTATATTGCTATAACAACATATAATCAAGAAACTATCCCACTACCCCTTCTTCTTAATTTTGCAACTCAAAGAAGCGGTGTTCCTTTTCCACCAATAGTAGAAGCTTTAACAATGCTAATAATTTGTGAAATATTAAAAGAAAGTGATTTACGTTTTCCACATAACTATGGTTCTGCAATTAGTATACTAGGTGCTTTAATATTAGGAGAAGCAGCAGTTAATGCTGGTCTAGTTAGTCCAATAATGATAATAGTTGTTGCAATGACTTTTATATCAAGCTTACTTTTTACAGATACAGAAATATCAGGAGCAATAAGAGTATGGAGAACTATATTTTTAACATTTAGTACATTCTTTGGACTATATGGAATTTCATTATCTATAATATTATTTCTAATAAATGTTACTAGTTATAAATCTATGTATATAAATTATACATTTCCAATTGAACCTAATGATAAAAATTATTTAAAGAAAATAGTATTTGGTACTAGTACTAATAAAAGAAGCAAATACTTAACTAATAATACTACTAAAAGTAATTTGTAGTATTTTTTTATATATTTTAATCATAATAAAATTGGTGGAATATATGAAATTATATAAAATATTGTTACTATTTCTTATAACAATTACTTTATCTGGTTGTACAACAAATTATCAATCTTTAAATGATATGGCAATAGTTTCAAGTGTATTAATTGATAAAGATGAAGATAATAATTTTATTACTTATATAGAATTATATAAAGAAGAAAAAAGTGAAAATAAAAGTAAAAAAGTATCTTATTTTGTAAAAGGATTAGGTAAAACAATTAAATCTAGTATGAATGACGCAGCAAGTAGTATATCTAGAAATCTATATTATGTTCATATTAATGCAGTTATATTTTCAAAAGATGTTGCATCAACAAATATGGAAGATTTATTTAATTATTTAGTTAGTAGAGTTCAAATAAATTCTAATTATTATATTTTAATAAGTGATAATATAAAAGAATTATTAGATACTAAAGATAAAGATAATGATATATTAGGAGAAAAAATAGATAAATTAATAAATAATAGTACTAATAGTGGTACTATGGCTAATTATGATTTTATGGAAAAATTAAGAAATTTTACTTCTCCAAATAAAGATATATATTTAAATAAAATAAGTGTTAGAAATGATATAACAACTATTAAAGATGGATATTATTTTAATGGCGAAAAACTTGCTGGAGAATTAGATAATAATGATTTAAAACTAATTAATTTATTTAAAAAAAGTAATAATATATTTTTTACTTATAAATATAAGAATGATTATTATAATTTAAAAATAGATAGTTCAAAAGTATCTTATGATATAAAAGATAAAATAAATATTAAATTAGATATAAAAGCTAATATAGATACTGCTGGAGAAAATATTAAAACTGCTAATATGAATGTTGTAGAAAAATTAAATAAACATACAGCACAAAGTATAGAACATGATTTGAATAATCTATTAAATAGATTAAAAAAAGATAAGAGTGATATATTAGGTATAAATAATTACATTTATAAAATATATGGTAAGAAAAAGTTAGATTTTTTTAAAGACGATTTTGATATAAAAGTAAATGTAGTAATTAATAAAAAAGGTTTAGTACATGATACTTTAGGAGGAAACTATCATGAAAAAGAATAAAGAATATTTAAGTTTAACTAACTTTTTTAGTAAAGCTTTATTTCTTGGTATAGGTATATCAAAAGTATTAATCGATGCAAAAGAAAGTGCTATATTTAGTATAATATTAGGTACTATGTTTGGTACTTTAATACTATTTATATTAAACAAATTATCTTTTTATAAATGTAATGGATTAAGAAAATTTATTATGTTTATTATAATATATATATTACTTGTAATAGGTTTAACAGAATTTACTACTTTAATATCTAGTATATATTTAATAGATATTAAAAAGTATATTCTTATGTTACCTACCCTAGCTGTTATATTATATATGAATAGTAAAAGTATAGAGGTACATTATAGAGTATCAAATATGTTATATGGCGTATCTTTTACTATATTTATTATTACATTTTTTAGTTTAGCACCTCAAATAGATTATTTAAATTTATTACCATTATTTAATGTTAGTTTTAAAAAAATATTATTTACTTCTTTAGAATTTACTCTATTTAGTGTAGTACCTAATATATTATTAGGTGGATTAGATATTAAAAAGGATAATAAAATAATAAAGAGATATTTAGTATCTAATTTATTATTAAGTTTAATGATATTAGTTACACAAGGTATATTAAGTGTAGAATTAGTAAGAATGTTTAAATATCCAGAATATATTGTTTTAAAAAAGATTAGTTTATTAGATTTTATTAATAATATAGAAAATATTATATCTTTCTTATGGATATTTACTATATTTATGTATTTAAGTATATGTAGTAAAGAATTACATGATATGTCTTATGATACATTTAATAATAAATATATTTATCCTATATTTTTATTTATAAGTACTTATTTTATATCTAATTATTTTTTAGATAATGTTAATTGTTTACTATTTTTATTTAATAATTTATGGTTAATATTATTAATTATATTAGTAATATATATTTTAGTTAATGTAAAAAGTTTAAAAAAGAAATAATTTTTTAGTTTAATTATTTCTTTTTATTTATAATAACTTTATTATCTTTTATATTTATTTTGATGTTTTCATCTAATTCTTCTTTACTAATAGGATCATATTGTATATCTAAATACTTTTTTTCATACAATTCTTTTAATTTAAAACTATCATTACAATTATTTTCTAAATAACATTTATTAGATGCATATTCTATTTTAGAATACAAAACATTATATAATTTATCTTCATGATTTTTATTTATTTTATATATTGTTAATATAATTAATATTATAAAAACAATACTTAATATAATTAATGATATTTTATTTAAAACCTTTTTCTCCATAATAATTTTTTATAAACTCCTCTTTATATTCTAATATATTATCATTTTTTATAGCTTCTCTTAAATCTTCTGTAAGTCTAATTAAATATCTAATATTATGTATTGATAAGAGTCTAGCTCCAAAAGTTTCATTTGCATTTATTAAATGTTTTATATAAGCTTTAGTATAATTTTTACATGCATAGCAATCACAATCTTTTTCTATAGGACTAAAGTCTCTTTTATATTTAGCATTTTTTAAATTAATTTTTCCATATTTAGTAAGTGCATGTCCATGCCTAGCAAGTCTTGTTGGACTAACACAATCAAATATATCTATACCTCGTATTACATTTTCTATTATATCTATTGGATCTCCAACCCCCATTAGATATCTAACTTTATCTTCTGGTAAATGTTTAGTAGACATACTAACCATTTTATACATGGTTTCTTTATCTTCGCCAACACTAGTTCCACCTACACTATATCCATCAAAATTCATTTTCACCAATTCTTTAGCACAATATTCTCTCAAATCTGGATATTCTCCACCTTGAACTATTCCAAACAAGCTTTGTCTTTCATTATTAAAAACATCTTTACCACGTTTAGCCCAACGTAAAGTTCTTTCTACGCTTTGTTTACAATAATCATGACTTGCAGGCCAACCAATACATTCATCAAAACTCATGGCAATATCACTATCTAGTTTATTTTGGATTTGAATACTCTTTTCTGGTGTTAAAAACAAACTATCACCATTTAAATGATTTTTAAACTTAACACCCTCCTCACTAATATCTTTAGGTTTAGCTAAACTAAATACTTGAAAACCACCACTATCAGTTAAAATAGGTCCATTCCAATTCATAAACTTATGAAGTCCACCAGCTTCATTAACGACATCTTCTCCAGGTCTCAACCATAAATGATATGTGTTTGATAAAATAATTCCAGCATTCATATCTTTTAATTCTTCTGGACTAAGTGTCTTTACAGTAGCTTGAGTTCCAACAGGCATAAACATTGGTGTATCATACTCACCATAATTTGTCTTTATCCTACCTAATCTTGCTCCAGTATTTTTTTCTTTTTTTATTAATGTATATTCTATTTTCATGTTGCACTTCCTTAACTATATTTAGTATATCATTTTTAAATTTTAAACAAAAGAAAAAAATGCACAAAGCATCTTTAACTTATATAACTTTATTGTAAATTAATATATCCTCTATATTGTAATGAAGTTAATATTTTATTTAAACAATCAGTAGCATTACCAGTACAAGAAGCGCTTACTTCACCAGCAATAGCACTTTTTACAGCAGCATTTATTGGTTGTTTATTTGTATTTCTTAAAACATCATCTATTTTATCTTCAATAGTAGTTAATTTTGTATTTGTATCATTAATTTTTTTTGCTATAATTTCAACTTTTTGGAATAATGTTTTACCATTACTACTTGTACCAATAGAATTATTAAAGTCAGTTGCTAAATTATTTAATACTGTATTAGTATTACCAGTAGTTGTATTAATAGTATTTAAAGTCTGATTCATATTATATAATTTACCAAAAATAGTATCATTATCAGTACTTGTACTAACACCAGTTAAATTTGCTATAGCTATAACTACATTATCTCCAACTTTTTCACTTGCTTTAGATAAATTATACTCCACTTTACCTAAATCAATAGTTATTTTATTTGATAAAGTATTTATATTATCATCAACAGTATTAAATCTTGATGTTAAACTTGTAGCACTTGTACCCATAATTTCATCTAAGATTTCTTTTTTTGCTGTATCAACAGTAGTATCAGTATTAGTTTTGATTGTACTAATTGCATTATTTATTTTACTATCAGTATTAT
Organism: uncultured Bacilli bacterium; assembly: GCA_934097015.1. Taxonomy (GTDB): domain Bacteria; phylum Bacillota_I; class Bacilli_A; order RF39; family UBA660; genus UMGS1124. Next base: position 5,956 of record CAKONF010000042.1, read on the forward strand.
TATTAATACTTTCTACAGCTTTATCTGTAATATATTTATTATATTTATTAATCTTTTCCTTTGCAGCAGTAATAGAATTATTTAATAATGTTTCTGCAGCAGTAGTTCTACTATTTACATCATTTATAATTTTATTTGTTTTTGTATTTGTATTATTAACAACTTCTTCTTTTGCATCACTTATATTTTTATTAATTACATTTGATTTTCCATTAAC
>CAKONF010000043.1 GCA_934097015.1 uncultured Bacilli bacterium
ATGGGAAAAGAGTTAAGTGCAAAGATACAAATATTTGGAAAATTACCAAGTGGAGAATATTTTCCATATGAAGAAGGTACATTATCATACAACATAATAAATAATGCAAAAAACAATTTAAATGGTACAGAATTAGTTGATACACCTAAAACAAAAGTAGCTGAAGAGATAAGTTATTCTAAAGGTACTGGAGAGTATGGAAATGAACAAGAACTAGATATGAGCGATAATATATGGTTTTATGGATCAACTTACGATGATGCACAACCTTGGAATGGTGGTTCTAGTAGTGGAAGAGTAAATGAGTGTAGTGATACAATAGTAGGAAAATTTATATCCTATCCTGAACATAATAAGGCTTGGTATGTTAAATCATGCAAAAGTTCAACAGTTGCAATAACGGCCGATGTGATATATGATTATGAAAAAGAATTATCTAAAGCAGAAGATGATTACGGAACAAGTTATTATTACAGAGGAAATGTAATAGATAACTACGTTAATTTTGCAGGAATGTGTTGGAGAGCAGTAAGAATTGCTGGGGATGGAAGTATAAAATTAATATTAGAAGACCAAGATAGTACTTGTGCTACAAGTAATGGAAATTGGAATATACCAACTACGACTGGTGGAACATCTAAGGTAGGTGATTTTGGATATAATTCATATGATGCCAACACATTAACTGCATCAGACGGAAACACAAATCCAGCCACATTGAGATTAATGAATTATTTGAATGGTGAAACAAATAATGATTCATCAATGGCAACAGCATTTAAGAATTTCCAAATTGGGCCTTTAGCAAATTATTTATCTTATTTAAAAGCGGGTGATTGGTGTTTAAATGATAAAGCTTATGCAACAGAAACTGATAACACAACACCTCTAACTGGTCAAGAAATGTTAGATAAACAAATTAAAATTAAAATGTTTTATTATGATTCTTATGTTCGTTTAGAGGGAAAAACAACAAAAGAACCAACATTAAAATGTAATGGAACAAATATGTACAAGTTTGGAGATAATACAACAAAGATGTATGTAGGAACGTTAACAGCAGATGAAATAGTATATGCAGGGGGTAATGTTAATAAAAGTAATACAGGTTATTATTTAATAAATGATTATCAAAAGTTTTATGAAAATGACTTCTTTTTTTGGACTATATCTCCCAGTTCTTATGGTTATCAAAACGATCTTCGCGATCATGTGTTTTATGTAGCAAAAAATGGTAGAATTGACAGTACTGATGGTGTTGTTTATTCTAAATCATTTAGACCATCTATAAATTTAAAATCTAACACACAAATTTCAAGCGGAACAGGAACAAAAGAAAATCCTTACATCATTAAATAAAATTTAAAAAGGTACTATCAATTTAGTGCTTTTTTTTGTATACTATTTATAGTGATTAAATATGAATGAATTAAATGAAGAATTAGTTAAAAAAATTAGTAAATTAAAAAAAGAACCAGATTGGATGTTAGAATTTAGACTTAAAAGTTTAAAAAGTTTTTTTGAGTTAGATAATCCTAACTTTGGACCTAAAATAGAATTGGATTTTAATAAAATTAATTATTATAAAAAAGTTAGTGATGAAAAAAATGACTGGAATGAAGTAAATATTGATGTAAAAAATACATTTAAAGAATTAGGGGTAATTGATGCAGAAGAAAAATATTTATGTGGAGTATCTAACCAATATGAAAGTGAAGTAATTTATCACAAAAATAAATTTGATAATGAAGATGTAATATTTATGTCTACTGATGATGCATTAAAAAAACATCCTGAATTATTTAAAAAATATTTTAATAATTTAGTTAAATATAACGAAAATAAATATACTGCTATTAATGGAGCTTTATGGAGTGGAGGAACATTTATTTATATACCTCCATATACTAAACTTGATAGACCACTTCAAAGTTATTTTAGAATAAATAGTGTCAGTTTAGGACAATTTGAACGTACTATAATCATAGTAGATCATGATAGTGAACTTTCATATATAGAAGGATGTACTGCCCCAAGTTATAGTGAAAATAGCCTACATGCTGGTGTCGTTGAAATATATGTTGGAAAAAATGCAAAATGTAAATATAGTACAATACAAAATTGGAGTACAGATGTATATAATCTTGTCACTAAAAGAGCAATTGTGGAAGAAAATGGATTAATGGAATGGGTAGATGGTAATATTGGTAGCAAAATAACTATGAAATATCCATCTTGTATACTAAAAGGAGATAACTCTAAAGGAAATAGTATAAGCATTGCATATGCTAAAAAAGGACAACATTTAGATGCAGGAGCAAAAATGATTCACTTAGGAAAAAATACAAAAAGTAATATCATAAGTAAATCTATTGCTGAAAATGGTGGCATATCTAATTATAGAGGTACTACAAAAATTAGTAATAGTGCAATTAATTCAAGTGCTAATATTAAATGTGATACAATACTTTTAGATGATATATCTAAAAGTGATACAATTCCTAAAAATATAGTATTAAATAATAGTAGTAATTTAGAACATGAAGCAAGTGTTTCTAAAATTAGTGAAGAAAAACTATTATATTTAAAGGAAAAAGGATTAGATGAAGATCAAGCAAAACTTATGATAATAATGGGATTCATAAATGACTTTAAAAATGAATTACCAATGGAATATGCAGTAGAATTAAATAGACTATTAAAAGGAGATGTATCATGCAAGATTTAGATATATATAATAGTAGCTATTTAATTATAGGAGGCCCTAATACTAAAAAAAGTGAAGTTAGTAGATATTTATCAAAACACTTAAATTATAAACTAATTAATTTAGATAGAGAAAAACACTCTTTTTTTAATGATTTTACTAATTATGATGAAGAAAAATATTATAAATTAATAGAAACTAAAGGAAAATTAAACGCACTTAATTATATACATAAATATGAAATGAAACATTTAAATTATGTTATAGATAATATTGATACTAATGTAATCATAGATTTTGGAAATACATATTTAATAATAGATGATATTAATATAATTAATAAATTAAAATTATTTAATAATATAGTATTATTAAAAACAAATAATGTTAGTAATGATGAATTAGTAAACAAATTAAATAGAAATAAATTATTAAATGATTTAAGTAATATAAAAATAAATATAGATAATAAAAGTGTAGAAGATATAGTAAAGGAATTATTAAATTATAAAGAATTTAATAGTTTATTATAGGAGAGATATATGAAGTATAAAAATATTATAATAACATTTCTATTTTTAATATTATGTGGTTGCAATAAAGTAATAGAAGATGAAGTACCAAATAATTATTATTTAAGTGTAAAAACAGATACTATAGATGTTTATAGTGATACAAAATTAAGTGATATTATAGATACTAATATTAAATATGAAGATGTAGTTTTAGATACTAATAATATTGGAGATAAGATATATAATTTAAAATTTAAAGTAGATAAAAAGAATTATTTATATCATATTAAATATAGTGTTAAAGATTTAAATAAACCTAAAATACTTAGTTCTACTGATAGATATGTTCCAGTAGGTAAAGATGTTTACTTGTGTGATTATATTATGTATGGTGATTTATATGATAATGAACCTGTATGTCGTGTAGAAGGAGAATATGATTTAAATAAAATTGGTAATTATAGAATAAGATATGTTGTTAGTGATAGTGCCAATAATGAAACTTATTTTGATACTACTTTACATGTATATGAACCTAGTAATGAAAGAAATGAAAGTAAAAAAACTACTACTTATTTTAGTGACATAGTTAGCAAACATAAAAATGATAAGACCAAGATAGGTATTGATGTATCACGTTGGCAAGGTGACGTAGATTATAGTAAAGTTAAAGAAGCTGGTGCTGAATTTGTAATAATGAGAATTGGTGTAGAATCTAAACAAGGTGAAGAAATAGGAATGGATTCTAAATATAAACAAAATATAAAAAAAGCACGTGAAGCTGGATTAGAAGTTGGTGTATATTTATATAGTATTGCATTAACTAAAGATGTTGCAAGAAGTCATGCTGAATGGGTAATAAAAGCACTTGACGGAGAAAAATTAGATTTACCAATTGTATTTGATTGGGAAAACTTTAATAAATGGAATGAATATAAATTATCATTTCACGATATTAATTCTATTGCAGATACTTTTATTGAAACTGTAAAAAAAGCAGGATATGAGGGTATGTTATATTCATCAAAATTTTATTTAGAAAATATATGGATAAATAAAAATGATTATCCAGTATGGTTAGCACATTATACAGATGAAACAAGTTATAAAGGTAAATATAAAATATGGCAAATGTGTAATGATGGTGTAATTGATGGAATAAATGGTGATGTAGATATTGATATAATGTACTTAGATTAAACATTATATCAATATTTTATATAATATTATAGGAGTGATAGAATGGATAATTTAATAGGAAATACGCCATTAATAAAAATAAAATATAAATATAAAAATAATATAAGAACTATGTATGCTAAATTAGAATATTATAATTATACTGGTAGTATAAAAGATAGAATAGCAAATTATATAATAAAAGAATCTTACAAAGATAATATATTAAAAAAAGATATGCCTATTATAGAAGCAACTAGTGGTAATACTGGAATATCATTTAGTGCGTTGGGTAGATATTACAATCATGATGTGCATATATTTATGCCAGATTGGGTAAGTAGTGAAAGAATAAATATTATGAAATTATATGGTGCTAAAGTATATTTAGTTAGTAAAGAAGAAGGTGGCTTTAAAGAATGTATCAAAAGAGCTGATGAATTAGCTAATAAAATAAATGGATTTAGACCTAATCAATTTGATAATATAAAAAATATAGAAGCACATTATAATACTACTGGTAAAGAAATATTAGATAAAGTAAATAATATTAATTGTTTTGTTAGTGGTATTGGTACTGGTGGTACATTAATGGGAGTTTCTAAGAGATTAAAAGAATATGATAATAATATAAAAATAGTTGCAATAGAGCCAGAAAATTTACCAATACTAAGTAAAGGTATAAGCGAAGGTGGTCATAAAATAGAAGGTATAGGAGATGATTTTATACCTAGTTTAGTTGATAAAAATATAATTGATGAAGTAATAGATATTAATGATATTGATGCAATAAATATGTCTAAGAAACTTGCAAACACATTTGGATTAGGTGTAGGAATTTCAAGTGGTGCAAATTTTTTAGGATGTGTATTATCAGGTTATGACAATGTAGTAACTATATTTACAGATGACCTAAAAAAATATTTATCTACTGATTTATCAAAAGAAATAAATACTAATAAAGATCTTATTTCAAATAATATAGAATTAATTAGTATGGAATCTATATAAAGTCACAAAAAAAACATTTACAAACAAAAATATATTTGATATAGTTTTATTAAGGTAGAAATACCTAAGTAAATAAATTTTCTATTCATAAAAAAGATGTAATAAAAGACTTTATACTTCTCTCCCGACCTCGAAATTTTATTCGGGGGGGGGGGTATAAACAAGAAGTAAAAATAAAGTCTTTTTTGTGTGAAAAAATGACAAATTATTTTATATCAATAGTATATAATTGGTACTATA
>CAKONF010000044.1 GCA_934097015.1 uncultured Bacilli bacterium
CCATTATTTGTTGCACTAAACATTTTTGTAAAACTAACACCTGGTTCTACATTTGTTGCACTTATTAATGTATCATTAACATCAGCATATACTAATTCTAAGTTTGCTGTTGATACACTTATACTTTTATCGTTCTTATTTCCATTTATTCTTGTTAGAAAATATGCGTAAGTTAATCCTACAAGAATTAAAAGTACTAAAAATATTCCTGTTGTACTTACTATTATTTTTTGCTTACGATTCATTCTTTTCACACTCCTTTATTTGCACGAAAAAACATATTTCTTTATACCCCCCCCCCCAACGATTTTTGGGGTTGGGGAAGAAGTATGTTTCTTGTTTTTTCATGAATCGTAAATTGTATTATTAGGTATTTCTACCCTAAATACACTATATCAAAAATAATTTAATTTTTCAATCCCTAACCTTACTTATTAATGTAAATACGAAAGAAAATATAATAGCACTACTAACACCTAAACTAACATTACATAAAATATTTTCAAATAATCCTATAAATCCACCACTTTTTAAACCTAAATATGCACCATTAAATAAAGTATTACCAAAAGATGTAATTGGTATATTTGCACCAACTCCAACAAAATCAATAATCTTATCATAAATACCAAACATTCCTAAAAATGAACCAACAACTACTAACAAACTAGTTACATGTCCTGGAGTTAATTTAGTATTATCTAATATAATTTGTCCTATCAAACATATAAAACCACAGAATAAAAATGAATAAAATATTGTCATAATACCTCCAATTCTACTAAATGAGCTATACTTGGTATAGAATGTTTTTGATTAACTAACATAGGACTATGTAAACTACCTGTAGCTATAAAAATTATTTTCTTATATTTCTTATTTTGTAAAATATTATTAAATAAAATTAATGGTAAACAAACAGGACCACTTCCACCACTATATTTTTCCTGATCTTTTTTATATATCATAGCACCTGCATCCATATAATTTTTTAAACTAATTCCATAATCTTTTTTTATCAATATTTTAAATAGTTCCTCTCCATAAGAACCTAAATCACCAGTTAATATTACATCATAATCTTTTAAATTTATATTAAATTTATTTACATGATCCATTAAAGTTTTAACAGCAGCTGGAGCCATAACAGCACCCATATTATTCGCATCTTTAATTCCCATATCAACAACACTACCAACAGTACTACTAACAACTTTAATTTTAGATGGATACTTAGAAAGTATACAACCTACACTACCAGTAGTTGTAAAAGTACTATATATAGGTTTTTGTGCTCCATATTCAACAGGAAACCTAAATTGCTTCTCACTATTTAAATTATGACTACTAGTTATTGATATTCCTTCTTTTAAATGTTTACCACTAATAAAATTAGATAATATAATTAAAGATTCATTAAATGTAGCACAAGCACTATAAACATCTAAAAAAGAAATATTATTATTAATTACACTACTATTTGTTGCAGTATTCTGATTCATTAAATCCCCACCAATTATTATCTCTGTTTTAGGATTAATCAAATTATCTAATACTTCTTTCTGTATTTTAATTTCACAATCTTCAATAGTCTTCTCTCCATCATAAAAATCGTTTAAATATCTATCTACATTATTTAAAACACCATTATTTTCATACTTTCCAGCAATACTATATACTTTATTAATATAAACATCTTTATATTTAAAACTAGCCATAAAACACCACCTTTAATATAGCAAAAATAAATGAACTAACTATACCATATAATATTACACTACCAGCAAGTTTAAAAAAATTAGCACCTAATCCAGTTATTAAACCATCTTTTTTATAATCCATTGCACTACTCTGTATAGAATGTGCAAATCCAGTAATAGGTATTATCAAACCAGCTTTAAATTTTATTACCAATTTATCAAAATCAAAAAAAGCAGTCATAAAACAAGCACCTATTATTAAAACAAATATTACTATACTAACAGCATCATTATTTTTAAAATGATAATAATTTACAAGTAAAGCTCTTAATATTTCACACATAGCAGCAAGTATACCACCAGACAAAAAAGCTAAAACAGAATGAGTCATTTTTCTAGGTTTAGGCGTAGTATTTTTAACTAATTCTTGATATTCACGTTTTTCCATATAAAAACCTCCATTTTTATTATGGAAGTTTTTACCTACTTTTATGCATTAATATATTCTTTAATTTTCTTCTTACTACTTGCTTCTAATCTAGAAACCTTTACTTGATTAACTCCTAACATATCAGCAATCTCTTGTTGTGTATAATCATAGTAATATCTATAATTAATAACTTTCTTCTCTTCATCACTTAAACATTCTAGTGAGTCTCTAACTAAAATATTTGTGTCATAATCTACATCATCTCCAACAAAAGCATAAAGGTTACTTTCACTATCAGATTCATATAAATTATCTAGTGATAAAGTAATATTACAAGTATTAATTACATCATTTAATAAACTTAATTCTATTTCTAAATAATCACTAACTTCTTTATTAGATGGTACTCTATTAAATTTTTGTGTTAATAATATTTTAGCATTTTCTATTTGTTTATATATTTTAAAATAGTTTTTATTAAGTTTAATATTTCTATTATTTTTAACAAATTCATACATTTCCCCAAAAATATATTTATATGCAAAAGTAGTAAATTTAATATTATTATTTTTATAATTATTATAAGCTTTTAAAGCACCAATATATCCAGCTTGATATAAATCATGTTTTTCAGCATTATAAAATTTTTTAGCAATAGACATAATAATATTTTTTAAATCTTGACTACTAATTATATCTTCTACATTATTTATCATATTTCCACCTAAATTTTTAATATTTTAAGTGCACTTAATTCATTATTTACTTCTTTAAAATTTTCTAAATTAAACTTATTATTTACAACTAATAAATTACCATTATTATTTATTATTTCATTATAACAAAGTAATAATGATTTATAACCTATCTCATCTATACTATCTAGATAATCAAAGTTATATACCAAATATTTAATACCATTTCTTTTAATAATAGATATTAAATCATTAGTAATTTTATCATTTGTTAATCTATTTAAGGATCCTATAAATCTAACAAACAATATACCACTATTAAATTCCATATTTATATTTAACATAAGCACCATCACCATTAATATAATTTATTTTTTTTTATTTTTAAATAGATTCGACAATACTTCTATATATTTTTAAAATAACTGTAAAATATACAGTTATTCTTCATCACTATCTAAATTAGTGTTTTCATAAGTTGTATTTTCTTCATCATCTTGTTTAAATTCTATTTCATAATATGCATCTTTAATAGCTATCTTAATTATGTAATATAATAAGTAAGATACTAATGCTACTAAAGCAATATAAAATATACCTATTAATATATTTATCATATTGATTCAACAACTAATTTAATAGCTGTCTTCTCCTCTCCTTCAATCATAATGTCAGAGAAAGCTGGAACAACAATTAAATTTTGTCCGCTAGGCGCTAAAAATCCTCTTGCAATACACACTGCTTTAATTGCTTGGTTTAAACTTCCTGCACCAATTGTTTGTATTTCTACACTTCCTTGTTCTCTAAAAACATTTGCAATCGCACCTGCTACTTTACTTGGGTTTGATTTTGATGAAACTTTTAAAATTTCCATAATTTTTCACGCTCCTAATTAATAATATTTAAAAGCAAAAAAAAAATACTAATTATTTTTAATAATTAATATTTTATTCTACTACATAAGGATTTTCTTTTGTTCCATCTCCAGTTATTATTTTGATTCCTGATTTTAAATTTATAGCTGGTCTAAAAGAATAAGAATAATCAATTCTTCCGCTACTCATAATTCTTCCATATTTATCTACTATATAAATAACATCAGTTGATTCTACAGTTTCACTATAAAAATTGTTAGGAGATAAGGTTAACTGTTCTAATTTTACTGTTTTTAAATAATAATATGGATTATAACTACCATACAACGCTCCTGCATAATATATTTCATCAGACGTTAAGGTTCCAACATACATATTTGTATTATCGCTAAATTTCATTAAATTTGTTCCATTACACTTAAATGTTGGTTTATTCACACTAGTTGTATAACTAAATGTTTGTTTTGAATTTTGTCTAGTGCTTGCTTCCTCACTCGATATTTCAGTTGCCTTACCATAATATCCAGTATATGCTTTATCATTTAAACACCAATCTCCATTTTTTAAATAAGAAAGTTCTTTTGAAGTAAATGTTTCTTGAAAATTTTTAAACGCACTTCCCATAGATGATGAATCACCATTTAGATAATCCATTTTATATAAAGTATAATCACGATAAGATTCAGGGCCAACTTGTACTTTATCAATCACTGTTGAAGTGTAACCAAAATTTCCTGTTGTTGTAGTACCACCCATTATTGTAGAAATATTCCAATTAACATCAGTACTATTTTCACAAGTATTTTTTTGATCTTCAAGTATTAACTTTATACTCCCATCACCTGATATTCTCACTATCCTCCAACATTTTCCTGCAAAATTAATATAATTATTAATAATTGGGCCTCTAAAATAATAACTCATTCCATAATCATCTTCATTAATAAATATACCATCATTAGTAAAATCATTTGTATCATTATTCCATGATGTTCCATCAGACATAGACATAAAATTATGTTTTGAAAGTTCATTAGTTGAATTAGTTTTCTTTATTGTTTTTGTATTTTTAACTTCTTCTTTTTTCGTACCATCCTTATAACAACTTGCAGGACAACCATATTCATTAGCAAGTAGACAACTATTCAAATCATTACCACACGAAACTGAAGTATCAAACTCACCAGTAATTGTCCTAATATTAGCACCGTTTTCTATTATTGCACTTGCAAGTGTTCCACTTCCTAGTGCTCCAAAAGTACTTGGATTTGCTAAATTAACTTTTGCACTAAATTGTTTATTCATATCTACACTTTGATCTATATTTTGTTCTTTATATGTAATAGTTAATTCATAACTTTGTACTTCTTTCGATTCTATTGAATTTGTTATTAGTATTTTTCCAACTACAGGAAATTCTTGTTCAGCCTCTACTTTATTACAATTAGTTCCTAAACTACTAATACAATTTAATGTGTATACTAAATCTTCTGTTCTTTCTAATGTATTTATTACATTCTCTAGTACAACTGCATATGATTCTACTTTTTTACTTCCTGTATTAGTTGCACTAAATTTTTTAGTCCATGTTGTACCTGGTTCAACATTCTCTTCACTTATTAATACTTGTTCTATATCATTATATTTTAATTCTAAGTTTGCTGTTGATACACTTATACTTTTATCATTTGTATTTCCATTTATTCTAGTTAGGAAATATGCGTAAGTTAATCCTACAAGAATTAAAAGTACTAAAAATATTCCTGTTGTACTTACTATTATTTTTTGCTT
>CAKONF010000045.1 GCA_934097015.1 uncultured Bacilli bacterium
CAAGAGTTTCCAACAATGGGTAAAATAATTGTTACTAATTCAATAGAATCAAAAGAAGTACAAAGTTATGAGTTAACAATTACATATAAAGAACAAAATATAGATCAAAGTGTAGATATGAATAAACAATTTAGTGCAAAAGTAAACATAGTAAATCCAAGTACATTTAATCCATATACAGGTTCAATGCTAAATACTGTAATAATTGGAAGTGCAAAAAATGCAAGTGAAAATAGTGACGCAACAAGAACAACATTTGGTAGTGAAGTGACAGAATTTACATCAATATCAGGAAAAAATGAACGTGTTTTAAATAATGCACCAGATGATTATGGAATAAGTTATTACTTTAGAGGAAATGTATTAGACAATTATGTATCATTTGCAGATAAAACATGGAGAATAGTCAGAATAAATGGAGATGGAAGTGTACGTTTAGTACTTGATGATGTTGCAAAGGATTCAAGTGGAAATGAAATAACAACATCATTTAATACCAGTACTGGTGATAATGCATATGTAGGATATATGTATGGAATGATAAAACAAACAGAAACAAGTATAAATCAGTGTATAAAATTGAATAGTGATGGAACAGAAGCAGAAGTAGATACAACAAAAACTACAGAAAATGCATGTAATGCCGCTGGATATAAATGGGCGCCAACACCATATGATGCAACACATGTAAATGTGGTTAGTAGTACAATAAAAACTACAATAGAAAATTGGTATAAGACAAACATATTAGATACAAATAATGAAGATTATGTTGCTGATACATTATTTTGTAGTGATAAGACTCTTTCTTCAAATGGAATAGGTGATGTTGCCGTTCAATTAGGTTATGGTACAAACGAAACATATTATTCTTCTATAGAAAGATTAGTATTTAGCGCAGGAACAACAGATATAAAAACATCAAAACCAACATTTGAATGTGCTAAGGGAGCGAATAATACTTATTCAAGATTTACATCAAGCAGTACAGAAACATTAAAGGGAGTAAAAGTAAATAATGATTTAACATATCCAATAGGTCTTTTAACAGCAGATGAAGTAGCATATGCAGGTACATATAAATTTTTGTATGGAAGTAGAAATCACTATTTATATGATTCATCAATAACTTCTGATTGGTGGTTTTCATCTCCTGGAATTTATGAAAGTAATGATGTGATTGTGTGGTTTTTTAATTCTTTTGAGGGAACTTTGAATTGGTCAATAATTGAAGATTCTGAATCTATGTCTTTTCGCCCTAGTTTGAGCCTGAAAGCTAGTGTTCTTATAAATGGAGGAAATGGAACAAAAGAGAATCCATACACTGTTAAATTGAGTTAAGTTTGTTTTATAGAAAATTACATTTTTAATTAAGTGTAATTTTTTAATATAAATATTTTATTATTTATAAAAATTTGTTATAATTAAGAAGAAAAAGTAGGTGGATTATGAAAAAATTAATTCTTTTAATAAGTATATTGTTTATTACTTGTGCTTGTACTAATATAAATAATGTAGATTATAAAGATAATATAGATAGTGTTATTAAAAATAATGTTAATAATAAATATTATAATCATAGTGGGAGTGGATATAAATATTATTTACCTAAATATATGAGTGTTAAAAACATTTATAATTATAATGAATTATTAAATGGTAATGATAATACTTATTACTTGTATATAGATATTATTAGTTATTATAATAAAAAAACGTTGAAAAATAATAATAAATGTGATATAAATTATGAATTCACTAATAATAAATTAGATGGTTTTTTATGTGTAAATCAAGATAATGATAAGTATATGGTTGAAATTGTTTATAATTATGCTAAAATAGAAGTGAAAGTAGATAAAAATAATTTGAATGAAGTAATAAATAATAGTATAATAATATTATCAACTGTAAAGTATGATGATGATTTAATAGGTAGTTTGGTAAAAGAAAAGAAGTTAAGTAATAAAGAAGAATCATTAAATATATTTAAAGATAAAAAAGATAAAAATGATTTTATTGAAGTTATTGAAGAATATGATAATTATGATGGTAAAGATAGTGATATACCAGATTATGATGTTATTAATTAGAGAGGAAGAGACTTTATGGGATTATTAGATAAGGTAAAGGGAATACTATTTGATGAAGAAGAAATAGAAATACCTGAAATAAAAAAAGAGAGTAAAAAAGAAGTTGTGGTTCCTAAAGAAGAAGAAAAAAATCCAATAAAAGAATTAAAGGTTCCTAAAGATGATTTTAGTGATAGAGAATATAAATCTGAATCAACATTTACTTTTCCAATAGATTTTGAAGATGAAGAAGAAGTAAAAGTTGTTAAAGAAGTTCCAAAGGTGAAACAACATGAAGTTAAAGAAGTAAATAAAAGACCTGAAAAGAGAGATTATAGTGATTTTTTAAGTAGAAAAGATGAGAAAAAGCATTTTAAACCTACACCTATAATTTCACCTGTATATGGTGTCTTAGATCAAAACTATAAAAAAGAAGATGTTATAGTTAAAAAAGATATTTTGAGAAAACCTAATGAACTTACTATAGAAGAGGTAAGAAAAAGAGCTTTTGGTTCTTTAGAAGATGAGATAGATGCAAATTTAACAAATACTAAAGAAATAAAAGTTAGTGAAGAAATTAAATTAAAAAAAGAAAAGGTTATAGAACCAATTAAAGAAGATGTTGTTGTAGAAGAACCTGTTGATAAAAAGAAAACTATTGGAGAATTAATTGAAGAAGATAATAAAAAGTTGGATATACCAGATATAGAGAGTATAGAAGAAGATAGTTCTGAATATAATAAAGATGAACGAAAAAATGATGATTTGGATATACCTACTAATACTATAGATGATTTATTAAATAGAGATGATGATAAAATATCAGATAATAATGATATAGATGATGACGAAGCAGATTTATTTAGTTTAATTGATTCAATGTACGAAGAAAAGGGAGAATAATATGAGTTTTGTAGAAATGTTGCCAATAATAATATATATGTTATTAATAGTATTATTAATTATATTAATTGTGTTAGGAATTAAAATTATATTGGTTGTAGATAAAACAGATAAATTATTAGTAGATATTCAAGATAAAGTTAGTTCGTTTAATGGAGTTTTTAGATTAATTGATCTTACTGGTGAAAAATTATCTATTGGGATAACTAGTATTATTGAAGGATTGATTAGTTTAATAAATAAAATATTTAAAAGAAAGAAGGAAGATGAAGAATATGAGTAAAAATATAGGTAAAATAATTGCAGGTGTTGGTATTGGTGTTGGATTAGGAATGTTATTTGCTCCTGAAAAGGGTAAAGATACTAGAAAAAAATTATCTAATAAACTTAATGAAATGTATGAAAGTTTAAAAAATGTAGATAAAGATGATGTTAAAAAGAAAATAGAAAAACAAATAAAAGAGATAAAGAAAGAATTATCTGATTTAGATAAAGAAAAAGCTCTTAAAATAGCTAAAGAAAAAGGTAATAAAATTGTTAAAAAAAGTGAAGAATTATACAAGTTAGCAGTAGAAAAAGGAACTCCTTATTTAGAAAAAGCTGCTGATGAAATTAGATTATCTGCTATAGATGTATTAAATTCTATTACTGAAAAATTAGAAAAGAAATAATTAAAATAGAACATTTACTAATATGTTCTTTTTTGATACAATTGATTTAGAGTAGTAGGACTACTAAATTTTCTGGAGGCAGTATGGTAGAAGATTTAAGAGTTTATAAACAAATGATAGAAGCTATAAAGTTTTCAATAAGTAATAATAATGTTGAGAGTGATCTAAGACAAAATAACATTGAAAATATAATAAATAAATTATTGGTTAGTGATGATATAAAAAAATTAGCGCTTAGAAAGGTAAAAAGTAATGACTGAAGAAGAAAAATGGAATAATTATTTTTATAAAGGTACTAATATTTTAAAGAATAAGTTAAATATAAGAGATAATGAAAAATTAAAGGAGTATGAATATTTGATTGTTGCAAAAAAGAATTCAATGTTATACTTAGAAAATAATTATCCTAAAGTTTTTGATAAAGAATATTTGAAATACATTCATAAATATTTGTTTGGAGATATTTATTATTTTGCTGGAAAGTTTAGAAATGTTGATATGGGAAAAGGTTTTATGTATGAATTTACACCTGTTTCGCAAATTGAAAATTCTTTAGATGAATTATTTAATTATGTTAATAATAATTTGATTAAAACATCTTCAAGTGATATGTTTTATGCAGAAAATCTAGCTAAATTTTATAAAAGATTAATTCAAATACATCCTTTTAGAGAAGGTAATGGAAGAGTTTCAAGGGAATTATTAAGAGAATATGTTGAAATTAATAATGTGTATTTTGATAAGGATTATTATTTAGACTTTAATTTGGATGATAATGATTTAAAAATATTAGAGAGAGTTCCAAGAGAGGAAAAATATGGTAATTTAACATTAGTTTTTTATAATATTTTGAAAAGTAAAGTAAAAAATAAAAAAATGTAAATATAGTGTAAAAAAAATTATAATTATATGTTTATAATAAAAATTTTATTGTATATTATTATTGTAGGAGGGTGGCTAATATGATATATCCATCGATAGATAAATTATTAAATATAATTGATTCTAAATATAAACTAGTTCATGTTGTCAGTCAAAGAGCTAAACAAATGCATGAGTTCGATCATTATCAAATGAAAGAATATGATTATCATAATAAAAAAGAACTAGGTAGAGCTTTAGAAGAAGTTGAAAAAGGATTAATAAAAGTAAAAAATAATTAAAAAAATTATGTCGACATGCTTTGACATAATTTTTTAAATGTTATAGTAGTATATAAAACCAGAGCTTTTATGTTTGTTAGTGCTTACCCAATCATTATAGAAATGAGAGGGAGTGTATATATGAATAAAATGTTTTATTATATTCTAGAAATATTTAAAAGTATAATAATAATATACATTTTGAAAGTAGTCTTATTCCTCCTACAAAAAGGAGTCTAGATTAACTCCATTAAGCACTAAGTATTTAATTATGTGGTTCTACAAATATAGTATTTTATTATGGTTTGATATTTAATATCATATTTTATCTCTTATTATGTTTATAATAAAAATAAATATATTAATGTAAAATAAAAGGACTCGTAATTTAATACGAGTGCTTACAAATTATAAATGGTAGGCATTACAAAATAAAATGCTCTACTTAAATTAATTTTAACATCACAGTAGTGATGTGTCAATAATAAAAATT
>CAKONF010000046.1 GCA_934097015.1 uncultured Bacilli bacterium
TAAAAGAAAAATTGACTAATATTTATTATCTGATAAAATTAAATTAAGTGGTGCGGTTGAAATTACAATATAAAAAACTAAGTAGAGTGAATTTACTTAGTTTATTTATTTAAAAAATCTAAATCAAATACTTCATAATCTGAATCTGTTTTTTGTTGTAGTTTTTTATAGTTGTCATTATTTTTTAAAACATCTTTATTTTTTTCTGATATTTCTAGTGATTCTGATAAACCTTTAGTTGTTAAATCTGAATCATCTACATCAATTGCTTTAATTAATTCTTCAAATGTAGTATCACCATTAATTACTTTTGTTAAACCATCTTGAAGCATTGTAATAGTACCACTGCCGTATACTAAATCTCTTAAATCTTCTTTTTTCATGTTATTTGTTATTGCATCTCTTATTTCTTGATTTAATAATAATACTTCGTGTATAGCCATACGGCCTTTATAACCTTCATGACATTTATCACAGCCTTTTGCTTCATATATTTCATTAATATCTAAATTTAAACTATTTTTAAATACTTTTTTTTCATATGGAGTAGTAGGTCTTGTACCTCTACAATAAGGACAAAGTCTTTTTGTTAATTTTTGACTTATTATACCTGTTAATGCAGTACCTAGTAAATATCTTTCAATATTCATATCTGTTAATCTCTCAATTGTATTTAAAGCACTATTAGTATGGATTGTAGATAAAACTAAATGTCCTGTGATAGAAGCACGTACAGCAATTCTAGCAGTTTCATCATCTCTTATTTCTCCTATCATTATAATGTCTGGGTCTTGACGTAAGATACTACGTAAACTTGCTGCGAATGTTAAACCTATATCACTAATAACTTGAACTTGATTTACACCTGGAATATTCATTTCTATTGGGTCTTCAACTGTAATAATATTTCTGTCTACAGTGTTAAGTCTTTGTAGTATAGAATATACTGTTGTTGATTTACCACTACCAGTAGCACCTGTAACTAATATAATTCCGTTAGGTTCACTAATCATTTTCATTAATTTTTTTAAATTAGTTTCATTAAAACCTAATGTTTCAATACCTTGACTACTCATAGTATAATCTAAGATACGAATAACAATATTTTCACCCATATTAGTTGGAAGAGAAGATACACGTAAGTCAACATCTTTATCTAATATTTTTTGCTTAATAGCACCATCTTGTGGAATTCTACTTTCAGTAATATTCATACCAGCAAGTATTTTTATACGAGTAATCATATTTTTCTTTACATAACCAGGAACAAGAGCATAATTTCTTAATTCACCATCTATACGTATTCTAATAACGATTCCATCTTCTGTAGGATTAAAATGAATATCACTTGCTTTATTATTTATAGAATCTACTATAATATTATTTACTATATCTGTTATTGCAACATTTTCATAATCATAAGATTTCATAAAGTTAGTAGGGTGAGTATTAGAATTTGTGTTTGTATTTAAAATATCACTATATATATTTTCATTATCCATAATACCACTCCTTATTCTATAATTAATTATAAAATATAATTTAATTAATATCAATAATTTTTCTTGAAAAAATATAAAAAGTATTTTATAATATAGAAAATGTTATGAAGTTGAGGAGTATATTATATACTTTTTAAAGAGAGTTAGTGGTTGGTGTGAACTAATAAAAGTTATAATAGAAGGTAGCAATGGAACAGAATATTTGAAATTAGTAGAATATTACGTTAACTGCGTTAAAGTTTTGAGATGTAATTTATTACATGAATTAAGGTGGTAGCACGGTATTTCGTCCTTAGAAATATCGTGTTTTTATATTGGAAAGGGTTGTAAGAAGTGAATATAAAATCTTTAATAAATTTTGATGATTACGTATACAAATTTAATATAAAGGATAAACAAATAAAATTTAAGTATGAACATTCTTTAAGAGTTATGAAGATTGCAAATAAAATAGCAATAAAATCTAAGTTTAATAAAGTGGATTGTCATATATGCAAAATTGCTGGATTATTGCATGATTATGGTAGATTTAGTCAATGGAAAAATTATCAAACATACAGTGATATAAATTCTATTGATCATGGTGATTTAGGAGTAAAATTATTATTTGATGATAATGAAATTATAAATTTTGAAACTGATAAAACTTTGTATGATGAAATATATGATGCAATAAAATATCATAATAAAGCTTATATAGATGATAATTTAAGCGATCATAACAAAAGAATTTGTAGAGTAATTAGAGATGCAGATAAGTTAGATATATTTTATTTATTTTCTATTGATAAGAATTTAATATTAGAATGTGATGATAAAATTACTGACGAAATAAAAAAACAATTTTATAATCATGAAGTAATTAGTTATAAAAATGTTAGAAATTTAAATGATAAAGTTTTATTGTATTTAGCTTTTGTATTTGATTTAAATTATGCTTATTCTTTTAAGCATTTAAAGAAAAACAAATTAATAGAAAAAATATATAAAGATATAGAACATAAAGATATTTTTAAAGAATATTTTGATTATATAAAAAAATATATAGATGAGAGGAATGAGATAAAATGATGGATAAAAAATATAACCATGAAAAAGTTGAATGTGGTAAATACGATTATTGGATGGAAAAAGGATATTTTAAGAGCGGTGATAAAAATAAAAAACCATTTTGTATAGTTTTACCTCCACCTAACGTTACAGGTGTATTACATTTGGGACATGCGCTTGATGTAGCTCTTCAAGATGCAATCATAAGATATAAAAGAATGGAAGGTTATGATACTTTATGGCTACCTGGAATGGATCATGCTGCCATTGCAACTGAAGCTAAAGTTGTTAAAAGACTTAAAGATAATGGAAAAGATAAATATAAAATTGGTAGAGATGAATTCTTGGATGAATGTTGGAAATGGACTAAAGAACATGCTGATTATATAAGAAAACAATGGGCTAAACTAGGTGTATCACTTGATTATTCTAAAGAAAGATTTACTTTAGATAAAGGTATGGAAGATGCTATAAAAAAAGTTTTTGTAGATTACTACAATAAAGGACTTATTTACCGTGGAGAAAAATTAATAAATTGGGATCCAGTTGCAAAAACAGCTTTATCTAATGAAGAAATTGTATATAGTGAAGAAAAAAGTGCTTATTACCATTTGAAATATAAGTTAGAAGATAGCGATGATTTTATAGTTGTTGCAACAACACGTCCAGAAACTTTATTTGGTGATACAGCAGTTGCTGTTAACGAAAATGATCCTAGATATAAAAATTATATTGGTAAAAATGTTATATTACCAATACTTAATAAACCAATTCCAGTTATTGCAGACGAACATGCTGATATGACTAAAGGTACAGGAGCTGTAAAAATAACTCCTGCAAGTGATCCTAATGACTTTGAAGTTGGAAATAGACATAATTTAGAAAGAATTATTATAATGAATGATGATGCTACTTTAAATCAAAATTGTGGCAAATATCAAGGATTAACTAGAGAAGAATCACGTGAAAAAGTTGTCGAAGAATTAAAAAATACTGGCATACTTTTAAAGATTGAACCTATAGTTCATGAAGTAGGACATAGCGAAAGAACTAATGCTATAATCGAACCTATGATAAAAAAACAATGGTTTGTTAAAATGAGACCTTTAGCAGATAAAGTTTTAGAAAATCAAAAAGATACAAAGACTAAAGTACATTTTGTACCTGCAAGTTTTGAAAAAACTATGAATCATTGGATGGAAATAACATATGATTGGTGTATTTCGAGACAATTATGGTGGGGACACAGAATTCCTGCTTGGTATAAGGGTGATGAGGTTTATGTTGGAATGGATGTACCTAAGGGTGATGGTTGGATACAAGATGAAGATGTTCTTGATACTTGGTTCTCTAGTGCATTATGGCCTTTTGCAACTTTAGGTTGGCCTAATGATAATGAATTAGTTGATAGATATTATCCTAATAATGTTTTAGTTACTGGATATGATATTATTCCTTTTTGGGTTAATAGAATGACATTTCAAGGTGAAGAGTTAATAGGTAAAAGACCATTTAATGATTGTTTAATACATGGATTAATACGTGATAAAGAAGGAAGAAAATTTTCAAAAAGTTTAGGAAATGGAATAGACCCATTTGATATGATAAAACTTTATGGAGCAGATGCATTAAGATATTATTTAGCAACAGATGTAGCACCAGGTACAGATATGAGATTTGATGAAGAAAAATTAAAATCTACATGGAATTATATTAATAAAATATGGAATGCATCTAGATTTGTTTTATCAAACATAGAAGATTTAAAATCTATAAATTTAGAAAATTTAGAACCTGTTGATAAATGGATATTAACTAAGTTTGAAAATACGTTAAGTACTGTAAAGAAATTTATGGATAAATATCAATTTAATAATGCAGCAAGTGCTATATATGAATTTTCATGGAATTATTTTTGTGATTATTATATAGAAATGGCTAAATATACTATAGATAATGAAGCAACAAAGAGTGTATTATGTTATGTATTAACTAACATTCTTAAAATGCTACATCCATTTATGCCATATTTTACAGAAGAAATATATGGTATGCTTCCTGTAAAAGATGCTGAATCTATTATGATTTCTAGCTATCCAAAATATAATAAAAAATACGTATTTGAACGTGAAGAACAAGTTGTAGATGATGAAATAGAATTTATTAAGAATTTTAGAAATATAAAAGCAGAAAATAATATTACTAAGGACATGAAAGTGATGTTTGATACAACTGATAATAATGATTTAATTGTTAAGATGTTAAAACTTGATAGTAATTTAGTAGATAGACCTCTAGGAATTAAATCTTATAAAGTATTTTCTAAAAAAATAAAGGCAACTATTTTCTTTGAAAAACAAGAAACTGAAGCTGATAAATTATTAAAAGAAGGACAAATTAAAATATTAAAATCTTCAATTGAAAGAAGAGAAAAATTGTTATCTAACGAAAATTATGTTAATAAAGCTCCAAAAAATATAGTAGAGTTAGATAGAAAAAAACTTGAAGAAGAAAAGAAAAAATTAGAAGAACTACTAAAATAATTAAAATTGAACTTGTAAGATAAATGTAGACACAAAAAAACGGTCTACATTTTTTTGTTATAATAAAATTGGAGGAAGAATAT
>CAKONF010000047.1 GCA_934097015.1 uncultured Bacilli bacterium
ATTTCATTTTATAATTTTAGATTTGATATTTAGAATTTTTAAAGTATTTTTAATCCTTTTTTAACTTTCTTCAATATTAAATCTTTCATTTATTAAGTGCATACTAATCAACTTCTTTCAAAATGAAATGCATAAAAAAAGGTTAACCGAAATTAACCTTTCATATATTTAAAGTCGATTAGTTCGACTAATTTCCCAATGGTGTCCCAGGCGGGAATCGAACCCGCAATTAAGCTTTAGGAGAGCTTTGTTATATCCATTTAACTACCAGGACATAATTATATTCTATCACAAAAAAAATTATTTGGCATTATCTTTGGCCAAATAATATCATATTTATAAAAAATAAAGTATATAATGCTATTGCATTTTTAAATTTAAATTTAGTTAGTTCATATGTTGCAACACTTTTATCAACTAAAGTTAATACCCAACTTTCTTTGTATTTAGGAATAGTAGTTCCTAGGGGAAACATATGAGAAGTAATAGCATTTTTTTCTATATCATTTAAATTAAATTCTTTACTAGCGTTGTTATATGCTATTAATGGATGGTCTATTCCCTTTTTTATTCCCTTTGTTCCATGAAAATCATATTCAGTAAAATAATCATGTAATAATGCAGCACGTGTTGCTGAAACATAATCCATTCCTAATTTTTTTGATATTTTATAAGTATATTTTGATACTCTCATAACATGTATATATCTAGTAAGTCCATGATGACTTTCCCCTTTTAATTCATTAAACTTTTTTGTATTTATAATACTATCTGCAATATCATTAAAACTTATATTATCAGTAGTTTTTTGCATTATTTTTTCACCTCAGTAAACAAATTATAGCATATTATATAAAGTTTGTCTAAAATTTATCTACATAATATTATATTAATTTACATTAAATAGTAAAACTTGATTCGTCTATAAAATGGTAATTTTCTTTAAATTTTAATTCATAAACTAATTTTACTAATGCTAAATCTTTAGCTTTTGCTTCTAACATAATATCAATGTCTCTATTATATTTTTTTAAAAAATCAATAAATTTAATAAATTCATCACTATTAATATAATCATTATGACTTCTTTTCTCTTTTTTACTTTTGGGACTAGAATAATGCATTTTTACTTTACACTTTTTATATGTATTAAATATTCTTTCCATATAAATATTTATATCTTTTGTGCATTTATTACAGTAATGATGATGTATATCTAAACACATTGGTACATTTATTTTTTCACATAATCTTAATGTTTGATAAACATTATAACTTTTATCATCATTTTCTAATATTATTTTATTTTTTAAATCAGTATCTAATTTATCAAACGTTTCTATAAATCTATTAATACTTTTATTTATTCCTCCACTTTTACTTCCTATATGTAATATAATATTATAATTAATTTTAAACATATCCATTACTTTTTTTAAACTATTTAACATTTTTATACTTTTTATAATAACATCTTTATTAACACTATTTAATACACAATATTCATTTTCATGTACGTCTACTCTCATATTGCTTTCATTAATTAATTTTCCTATATAAATGAATTTATCTTTATATTTATTTAAATCTATATCATGTATATCTATAAGTGGTATTAAAGATGCTGTCATTCTAAAAAAGTATATATTATTTTTTATATTATATTTTATTATTTGTTCTAAATTATATAAATTTTCTTTTATTATATTATCTATTTTTATAGATTTATTATTTGTATCTAGTTTATTATAATATGTTAATGTTGTTGTTTTACTTGATGTAGTATCTATTATTTTACTTATACAAGCATATCCTAATCTTATTTTCATATTTATCACAATATTATTATGTTTAAAAAATATTATTTCATGAAAAAAACTTACTAATTAAAGTAAGTTATTATAATCTAGTAAATAATGCTTCAATAGTTGGTAGAGATAAATCTTTTTTTGCTTCTATATAATTCCAAGAAGGTTTATCTATACTTAAATAAGATCTTATTTTTTCTGCTGTAGAAGGCATTATTGGTTCTATATAATTACTAATATTTGCAATTATTGTAGAACAAGTATAAATAGTATCATTGAATTTATTAATATCTTCTTTAAATGATATCCATGGTGTTTCTTCATCATAATATTTATTAACTCTATCAAGTAAGTTAATTATTATGTTAGCAACTTCTCTAAATTCCATTTTTTCCATATAGAATGTTATATCTTTATATGTTTTTTCTAGTAATTTTTTCATATCTTCATCCATATTTCCGTTTGGAATATTTGTTAGTCCTTTAAATTTTAATGTTCTATTTATGAAATTACCTAATTTATTGTTTATTTCATTATGAGTTGCATTATATTCTTCTATTCCAAAGTTCGAGTCTCTCTTTTCTGGACCATTTCTAAGTAAATGAAATCTTAATGTGTCTATATTAAATTCTTCTGCAGCTTCTAAAACAGTCATACCTATTCCTTTACTCTTAGAGAATTTTTGATCGTTGAAATTTAAATATTCACAAGATACTAACATATCTGGTAATTTGTAATTATCCTCTAGTGCTATTAAAAGTCCTGGGAATATTATACTATGGAATGTAATATTATCTTTGCCATGTACCATGTACATAATACTATTTTTATCTTTATCCCACCAATTTCTATAATCTAAATTATTTCTATTACAGAAATCCATTGTAGTTGTTAAATATCCTAATACAGCATCAATCCAAACATACATTTTTTTATCTTCATAATTTGGTATAGGAATATCTACTCCCCAAGATAAATCTCTTGTGACAGCTCTATCTGGTAATCCAGCACTTAAATATTTATTTGTTTCATTTTGAGCATTTTTTCTCCATTTAGATTCATTATTTTTTACATACTCTCCTATTTTTGGTTGTAATTTAGATAATGCAATGTATAAATTTTTATTATCTTTTAATATTGTTTTATTACCACAATCTAAACATATTGCGCCATTTAATTCTTGTTTTGTAAATACATGTCCGCATTCACATTGATCTCCTTTTGTTTCACTTCCACAGTCAGGACATGTTGTTAAAAGTTCTCTATCAGCAACAAACTTTTTACATGTTTCACAGTAATTATCTGGTTCAATTTTTTCATAAATATAACCTTTATCATATATTTCCTTAAATAATTTTTCTACTGTTTTTTTATGAAATTCACTTTCTGTTTTTGAATATAAATTGTATGTAAAATTCATTTTTTTAAATGATTCCACAAATTCATTATGATATCTTTCTGAAATACTATTAGGTGTGACACCTTCTTTTTTTGCTCTTTCTGTTATTGGAGTTCCATGACAATCACTTCCAGATACATACATAACATTATCACCCATTAATCTATGATAACGAGCAAGAACATCTCCTGGTAATTGACTTGCCAAATGTCCTAAATGAAGGCTACTGTTTGCATAAGGCCAAGCTCCACCTATTAATATATTTCTACCATTTTCATTAATTTCTATATCATTATATATTTCATTCATAATATTCACCTCAAACTAATTACTACTATATTCTATCATATATATATACTTTTTTACACATTTTTATTTCACATAAGAAAAAAATGCTAAAAATTTTAGCTTATTTGTTTTTTTCTTTTACTAATTTTTTTGTTTCTTCTATATCTTGACTATCACCATATTCAATTTCAACATCACTTGTATAAACAATAAATTCAGTATCAATACTTACATTTTTATAATCTATATCATTTGGTCCTTTAATTAATAAATCATAAACTATAGATATTTTATTAGCATATACTCCTAATTTTTGGTAATCTGATTCTGTATAACGTTTTTGTGTAAAACTACCACTAGAATATCCTTGTGCTCCATAATAAGTTCCACTAATAAAACTTTCATTACATCCTTCAATTGCATTTGCACTTATATAATTTATATTATCTGATATAGGAAAACCTAACATTAATGAATTATGAATTCTGTCATCCATTGTATCTTGTTTAATTCCATCTACTGCAGCATATCTAGATTTTATTGATGTATCAATATGAACATTATCAATATAAACTTTATAATTTTCTGGTAAATTTTCCGTATGAACTTTTAATCTCAAAAATTTATCACCAGTAATTCTCCAAACTTTTTCTTCTCCTGGGTCACATCTGTATTCACATATCAATTTAAAATTTTCGTTTGGTACAGTTAATTCTTGTTTTAATACTTCTCCTATTTTTGCTTCATCATCATTTAACGAATCATATCTTTCTATAGGTGCAAGTTCTTTTGGCGCTAGCTCACATCCTGTTAAACTAGAACTAGCTATTACGCTTGATAAAATTAATGATAGTGCTTTATATTTATTTTTCATATAAACCCTCTTTCTTTGAAAAATATAATAACATAAATAATAGTACTTTTCAATTATTTAATTTTTCCATTCAAAATCAGATATTTTATATCCTATTTCATTTAATTTTTCAAACAATATACTTGGTGATAAACCAAATACAGTATTATAGTCTCCATTTATTTTTTCTATAAATAAAGATGCTTTTCCTAATATAACATAACCACACCTGTTTAAAATATTTTTTTCCTTAAAAATATACCATTTTATTTCATCTTCATTAATATTTTTAAAGAGAACATCACATTTATCATAACAAGATATAATTTTATTTTTATACATATCATATATTGTTATACCAGTTATTGCAGTTGTTAAATTACCACTCATATCTTTTAAATTATTGTATGCTTCTTCTTTTGTTTTTGGTTTTTCATAAATTTTATTATTATAATAAATAATTGTATCAGCACCTATTATAATTTTTTTATCATTAATTTTTTTACTAACATTCAATACTTTATTTTTAGATAATTCCATTACATATTCTTCTGGTATTTTTTTGTCACAATTTTCTTCTATATTACTTATAATAACTTCATATTTTAAACCAATCATATCTAGTATATCTTTTCTTTGTTTCGAATTAGAAGCTAAAACTATTTTATATTTC
Source organism: uncultured Bacilli bacterium (assembly GCA_934097015.1). Lineage (GTDB taxonomy): Bacteria > Bacillota_I > Bacilli_A > RF39 > UBA660 > UMGS1124. The sequence goes on from CAKONF010000047.1 coordinate 5,022, forward strand.
ATTTTATCACCATAATAAGTATAACATATGATAAAAGATATAGTGTCAATTACTATATCTTTTTATATTGTAATTTCAACCGCACCACTTAATTTAATTTTATCAGATAATAAATATTAGTCAATTTTTCTTTTAT
>CAKONF010000048.1 GCA_934097015.1 uncultured Bacilli bacterium
CGATAGAACATGAAATGGAAGTAAAGAAAAAAGAAGAAACCCTTCAAAAGCAAGAAAAAAATCTTCAAAAACAAGAAGAAACTCTTCAAAAGCAAGAAGAAACTCTTCAAAAACAAGAAATAAATATCGAAAAACGTGAGAAATCTTTAGAAGAAGAAAAGATAACTTTAGCAAAAGAATTAAAAAATGCTGGATTTCCAATAAATAAAATATTGAAAATAACTAAATTATCTGAGAAAATCGTAACGATGCTTTAAAATCACTAATTGTGATTTTTTTGCTGTATGTAAAAAGATCAAATTTTTTTAATTAAATTTTTTATTTTGATCTTTGATATTAAAAGTACTTATTATTTTATCATTTACATAATATATGACACTATCTACATCATAATTATCTTTAATACTTAAATTAATTGAATAGCTAACCTCTTCTAGAATATTATTTGTATTAATATCTTCTAATATATTTTCATTAAAATTTAAGAGAAGTGATTTATCTGTTTCATTATAACTTAATAATTCAGTATTATTATTTATATAACTTATTAAATTAGTATTTAGTAATTTACTACTTGTTAATTCTTTTATTATTATTTCTATTTTGCTAATATCATCATTATTAATTTTAGTAATAGGTACATAGTAATAATAATCGTCATATTTTGATAAATAATATATTGTTGTTTTTGTAGTGTTATTTATACTATTAATATTATATTCTTTATTAATACCAATACTTCTATCTAATATAGTAGGAAGTTTCTTTTTTGAATTTGGTAAAACATTTAAAATAGACCCATTTACAAATATAGAGACATATTTAATATTATCTAAACTTGTAATAGAATAAACTATAGATTCTATCATTTTTTCTTCATTGTATATATCAACATCTAATAAATTTTCATTAAAATTTAGTTTTACTAAATCATCTTCAATACTTATACTTAATAATTTAGTATTTTTAGGTATTGTCTTTTTAAAACCATTTCTAATATATTTATTAGAATCTATAGTTAAAATTTCAATGATTTCTTTTATTTTATCTTCTTTATTTTTACTAGTTAGGATAGTGCTAACTCTAGAAATGTATTTATTATTATCTATTAAATATATAATATTGTTGTCATCGTTATGATTTATACTAGATTTTATAGATTCATTTTTATTAGGAAATAAATAGAGTATTAATAAAATTCCTAGACATGATAAACTAATTATAATTTTTTTAAAAGCTTTTCTTTTTAACATAATTACACCTAATAAATATTATGAAAATATCTTTACAAAAATACTATTATTTGATAAGATTTATATATGATATGAAGGTGATGATGATATGAATAGAACTAAAAAAATATATTTCTTATTTAGCTTTGTAATGATAATAGCATGTTATGCTTTAAATAAAAGTTATAGTCTATTTATAGATAGTAAAGAACAAAATGTAGTAGATTCTAAAGTACCTAATTTAGTTAGTGAATTATCTGTTAATAATATAACTTTAAATAGTGAAGAAGAATACTTAATAAAAGAAACAATAACAAATACTAGTGAAGTACCAATAAATTATGCATTAAATAGTACAGGAAGTAATTATACTATTAAAATAACAACAGATGAAGATAATAATGTATTAGGATCATTAGAACCAAACACATCAAGTATAGTATATTTATATGTAAAAAATGATTCAACATCATCAAATACAATAACATTTAATTTAAATAAAAAATATACAACATTAAATAATGATTTAACAAGTAATATTGACACAACAGATAAATATACACCTATAACAGCACCAGGAATACCATATAGTGATGAACCAGAAACATTAAAATATAAAATATTATATAATTATATGAATTCAGATTTATATACACCATCAACTGATACAACAACAGGTACAACAACAGGTGTTGAAGCATTTAAAAACACTACTTCAAATAAACTTAAATTACCAATAAGCAGTTCTGAGGTAATAAAATTATCTGAAATAACAGATTTTACTAGTGGTGAATCAACTGAAAAAGGATTATATCAGACGGAAGATGATTATGGAACAAGTTATTATTTTAGAGGAGCTAGCACGAAAAATTATGTGTCTTTTGCAAATTATGTTTGGAGAATTGTTAGGATAAATGGTGATGGCAGTATCAGATTAATTTTAAATAGCGAAACTGATGGACCGTTGGATTTTGATAACTCTTCATATTCTAATAATACATATATTGGAGATAATGCATATATTGGATATATGTTTGGACTTACTAATCAAACTACTTATGATAAAACTCATAGACATGTAGTAAAGAGTAATATAATGAAGAGTATTGATAATTGGTATGAAAGTTATATTGGAAGTCAATATGAAAAATATTTAGCTGATAATTTATTTTGTGGTGATAAAACTTTGGCAACATCTAATAATACTTCACAATCTGGTTATGGTACTAATACAACATATTATGCTGCATATGATAGAGATAATAATAAAACTCCTACTTTAGAATGTGCTAAGGGTGCAACAAATACATATTCTAGATATTCGTATTCTACAAGTACTACAACAAAAGGTGTTAGTTTAAGTAAAGATTTGACACATCCAATAGGTATGTTGTCTTATGATGAAGTTGTTTTTGCAGGGGCAGGACCTATAGGTTCAAATGGTAATGGTACTAATACTTATTATTTAAATGATTCAACATTAAATTATGATTGGTGGACTATGACTCCTGAATATTATGATTCTGGATATCCTTATATATTTACCGTAGATGATTATACAGGCCATATTAAACATGCACCTAGTTATTGTGGAGGCACAAGTTGTGGTCAAACTTATAGACCAGTTATAAATTTAAAAGCCGAAGTTTTAGCTACCCAAGATGGTACAAAAACTAACCCTTATGAAATTAAATTAGAAGGAGAATAAAATATAATTTATGAATAAGAAAATAGATATATTGATTGCAATAGTAGTGTTTTTAATTGTTGTTATTCTTGGAATAATAATAGGGTATATGTTATATAAGAAGGTATAAGTATGGCTAAGAGAAGAAAATTAAAGAAGAAATTTAAAGTTAGTTTTATAATAGTATTATTATTGGTAATAGGTGCTATATTTGGTATAAATAAATATAAAGAATATAAATACCATCAAACTAATGAATATAAATTGACTTTAAAAGGATATAGTTTAGATGAATCTAAATTAATTATAAAAAAATTAAATAATGATAATCAAAAATATTTTGTAGATAATGATAAAAATAATAATTTAATTGATATATTAAATGAAAAATATTTTCTAGAAAAAAACTTATTTGATTATTTAGAATATAAAAGTAAAAATAAAAAGAAAAGTAATAATGATGTAGTTGCAATCGTTAATGTTCATGCTGATAAGGATTGGTATGATAATAAAACAGTTAAAGAAACTGATTTGAGTAAAGATAATTTAATATTAGTTAATAAATTTAATTATTTAAAAAATGATTATGTTCCTAATGATATAGTTGATTTAGATATAAATTATTCTTACCAAAATAATAGAGTTACAAAAGAATGTAATGATGCTTATGTAGAAATGGCTAAGGCAGCAAAAAAAGATAATATTATATTACTCGGTAATAGTAGTTATAGAACATATGAAAGACAAGAAGAAATTTATAAGGAATTTTATTATAGCAAAGGTATAAGCTATGCAGACAAGTATGCTGCTAGAGCAGGTTATTCTGAACATCAAACAGGACTTGCTATAGATATATTTACTAGTGGTAGATCTACAACTAGTGATTTCGAAGATAGCGACGCTTTTAAATGGTTATCAGAAAACGCTTATAAATATGGTTTTATTTTAAGATATCCAAAAGACAAAGAATATTTAACTGGATATAATTATGAGTCATGGCATTATAGATATTTAGGTGTGGATACTGCCACTAAAGTTTATAAAAGTGGGCTTACATATGATGAATATTATGCTTATTATTTAGAAAAATAAATTTAATATATTTGTAAATATTTATATACCGATATTTTATATTGGTATATTTTTTTAAATTTTTTTAAAAAAATTAAAGAAAAAAAAAGGAAATGCAAATTTTTTCACAATAATATAAGTGTAGGGTATATTTATATACGATTCTAGAAAGGAGTAAAATTTTAATGAAAAATATTTTATATGATACTTTTTTTAAAAGAATATTTGTTAGTGATGTT
>CAKONF010000049.1 GCA_934097015.1 uncultured Bacilli bacterium
AATACAATTCAAATAGAAGAGAGTAGTACTGCGACAAGCTATGAAAAATATGGTGCTACTCCAACTCCAGATAATCCATCAGAAATAAAATCTTTAGGCGAAAAAATAACTGATACTAATGATAAAAATTATAATAAATATAAAATAAATATAAAGATGATGAATAAAAATATATTTAATAAAACAAATTTTATTAATACTTACATAAAATATTATAAATATCCTGATGTTGCATATGTTAAAGAAGATACTTTTGACGGGAAAAATGTTATAAAAATGTATGGTGGTTTAAACTTAATTGGTAGAAAACTTAAATATATGAAAGGGTATTTTGAAAAAAATACATCTTATACAATAAGCTTTGATTATTATGATGTTAAGGGCAAAACATACGATTTATTTGGACCTAACATATATTTGATATATACTGATGGAACACAAGATAAAATTCTAGTAGATAGTAGTGATAGATTTGTAAATGTTGGTACATGGCATTCTCGAAATTTTACTACTAATAGTTCTAAGACGGTTGATTATTTAAAAATTTCATATGGTACAGCAGAAGGTTATACTTATTTTTACAATTTTCAAATAGAAAAAAATGAAACTCAAACAGATTACGAAGAATACGCTGAAAATAATTATGATTTGTATTTAGATGAACCATTAAGATGCGTTGGAAATTATTGTGATTATATAGATTTAATAAATAAAAAAGTAGTAAGAAAGATAAATACAATAACTTTTACTGGAACAGAAAGTTGGACTATAATGACTGGTAAAGCAATGCAATATGATTTAAGTGATAAAATAGATGGTATGTTATACAATGTATTAGCACAATCTAATTATTATGTTGGTGATAGTTGGGAAAACGTATATAAAGGTAAAATAGGCGTTTCAAGAAGTTTATCTGCTATAAGAATTAGACCTAGTGAAACATTACCAACAGTTGATGAATGGAAAACACTTTTACAAGAAAAAAATAATGCAGGAAATCCTCTAGTAGTAAATTATGTAATGGAAAATACAAAAGAAGAATATATAGACTTACCAGATATAAAAGATTTAAATAATAAAAATATATTCATAAGTGATAATACATTAACAACAACAATAGAAAAAGAATAAAAAATACAATAATAATATTTATTCTTTTTTTTATATATGATAAAATAATTATATAATAAAGGTGATATACTATGAATAATATATTTAAAGGTAATAAATATAGAATAACAGTTTTAAGTGAAATATTAATAAGATTAGAATATAATGAAGAGGGTATTTTTCTAGATGAAACAACAGAATTTGCTAAAAATAGAAACTTTCCAGAATTTAAATTTGATGTTAAACAAGATGAAAAATTTTTAGTAATAGAAACTAGTTATTTTAAATTAGAATACAGTAAAGAAAAAAGTTTTTTTGGTACTAAATTTGTACCAGAAGCTAATCTAAAAGTTTTATTAAAAGATACAGATAAATACTGGTATTTTAATCATGTGGAAGCTAGAAACTTTAAAACTATAGGTATTTGTCTAGATAATGTAAATAATATATTATTAAATAATAAAGGTTTATATTCAACAGATGGTTTTGTTAGTATTGATGATAGTAAATCTTTAATAATAAAAAATAATGAGTTTTATAAAAGAAATGTTAATGAAATTGATACATATTTATTTATGTATAAAAGAGATTTTGGTAAAGTACTAAGAGACTATTTTATATTAACTAATAAACCAATTATGATACCAAGGTATATGTTAGGAAATATATGGAATAAAGATACATACTATACAGATCAAAATATAATAGATTTAATAAATAAATTTAATAAAAATGATATACCAATTAGTCAAATATTATTAGGTAATAAATGGCATAATAAAAATAGTGTATATGGTTTAAATTGGAATAATGATTTATTTATAAATTATAATAATTTTATTAATTATTTAAAAGAAAAAGATATATATTTAGGAGTTAGTATTAATCCTACTATTATTAATAATAAAGAAAAAAATATAGATAAATTTACTGATGGAGAGAATTATGATCTTAGTAAGGATATTATATTAAATGTATATGATAAAAGAATAATGGATAAATATTTTAATATTTTTATTAATCCATTAATTAATAGTGGTATTAAAAGTTTTTTAATAGATTATACTAATATAAAAGATTTATATACATTACGAGTATTAAATTATTATCATACAAAATATTTTTTAAATAATAATATGAGATGTAGTATATTGAGTAGAAATGGATTAATTAATAGTCATAATACTAATATTATTTATACAGGTAAAACATTAGTTAGTTGGGATATATTAGGTAAATTACCAGAATATAATTCAAGTGCTAGCAATATGGGAATAAGTTTTATATCTAATGATATAGGTGGATTCTATGGTGGTATAGAAGATGATGAATTATATAGAAGGTATGTTGAATTTGGAACATTTAGCCCTTTACTAAGATTATCTAGTGATGATAGTCATTATTATAAAAGAGAACCATGGAAATGGAATATAGATACTTTAAATGTTGTTAAATATTATTTGAGACTTAGACATATGTTAATACCTTATTTATATACAGAAAGCTTTAATTATACAAATACTGGTATACCAATTATTAGACCAATATATTATAACTATCCATTAATATATGATGAAATAGAATATAGAAATGAATATTATTTTGGTTCTAGCTTATTTGTTTGTCCTATTACAAAACCAAAAGATATAGTAATGAATAGAACTGTACATAATATGTTTTTACCAGATGGTATATGGTATGATTTTAAAACAGGAATAAAATATAGTGGTAATAAAAGATATATTTCATTTTATAAAGATGAAGATTATCCAGTATTTGCAACACAAGGAAGTATAATACCATTAGCATTACTTGATGAAAATAATATTAATAGTACTAAAAATTCTAATGGATTTATAATACATATATTTCCAGGAAAGAGTAATACATATACTATATACGAGGATGATGGTATTACTTTAAATAAAGAAAATTATGTTAAAACAATAATAGATTATAATTATATGTTAAATAACTATACAGTTATAATTAGACAAGATATTACTGATTCAACATTAGTACCAAATATAAGAAGTTATAAATTATTATTTAGAAATACAAGAATGCCTAATGATATTACAATATATTTAGGAGAAGATAAATTAGAAACATATAAATCTTATATAGATGAAAATGATTTTATTATTGAAATAAATAATGTTAATACATATAAACAATTATCTATTAATTGTAAGGGTCAAGATATAGAAATAGAAACAGATAGAATAATAAATAAAGATATAGATGATATTATAAGTGATTTAAAAATTAAGACTATACTTAAAGATGAAGTAAATAAAATAATGTTTGGAGATAAAGATATTAAAGGTAAAAGAATAGACATAAGAAAATTAAAAAGAAAAGGATTACATCCAAAATATATAAATATGTTTTTAAAATTATTAGAATATATGGAAGAAAATATGTAATTATGGTAGAATAAAATCGAGGTAAAAATATGAAAAATAAGAAATTAATTATTAGTCTAATAATAGTAGTATTTGTAATATTAAGTTCTATTCTATTAATGAC
>CAKONF010000050.1 GCA_934097015.1 uncultured Bacilli bacterium
CTTACTCTGTACTTCATCAAAACCTTTTTCTTTATCTACCCCACTAAATAAATAATTAATTTTCATAATATTCCTCCTCAATATAGTTTTACAAGTTTCATAATAAGATCTTTTTTATGAATTTAAAGATTCTATTTCGTATAGATTTTTATAAAATTTATTTGTTTTTAATAACTCTTTATGTGTATTTGATGCCACAATCATTCCTTTATCAACAACATAAATAATATCGGCATCCATAATTGTAGATAATCTATGAGCTACAATTACTACAGTATGATCTTTTACTAAATTATCTATTGCTTTTTTAATATACTCCTGTGATTCGTTATCAAGAGCACTTGTAGCTTCATCAAATAAAATTACTTTACTTTTTTTAGACAATGTTCTTGCAATAGATAGTCTTTGTTTTTGACCACCCGATAAATTTACTCCACCTTCTCCTAGAATTGTATTATATTTTTTAGGAAGTGACATAATATAATCATCTATATATGCTTCTTTACAATATTTTCTTATTTCTTTTAAAGTAATATTTTTATTTACTATTTTAAAATTATCTTTAATTGTTCTATTAAAAATAAATGGTTCTTGTCTAATTATAGATATATTATCTTTTAATGATTTTTCACTTAATGTTTTTATATCTACATCATCAAGAGTTATATTTCCTTCATTAACATCAAATAATCTTGTTAATAAATTAAATATTGTGGACTTTCCTTGTCCTGATTTTCCTACAATTGCTATTTTCTTATTAGGATTTATTACTAAATTAAACTTATCTAAAGTTTTACTTTCATTTGGATAAGCAAAACTAACGTTATTAAATTTAATTATTCCTTTTGTATTTTTAAGTGTTTTTACACCAAACTTTTCATCTTGATACAAATTATTAGTAAGTATATCATTTACTCTTTTAAGTGATACAACTGTTTTTTGATAAACTTTTGTTAAATCATTAATATCATCAATTAACCATGTATATCTATATACATAATAAGTCATAGCTATAAAAAAAGTCAATGTAATTTTATTATAATATAATAAGAAAATACAGCTTATAAATACTCCAACTTCTAGAAAAGATTTTATAAATTTTGTAATAATATCAAACTCTTTTTGAATATCTATTTCCTTTTTTGACTTGTTAAACAAATCTTTTATTATCATACTTATTTCTTTTATTAAATTATTTTTAATTCCTAATGTTTTTATTTCTCTTATGCCTCTAATAGACTCTATTGTTAGAGATGTAAATTTATCTTGGCTTTGTTTCCTTTCATTATGGACTTTCTTTAATTTCGGATTATATTTTTTAATTACAAAGAAAAGTAAACTAACAAATACTATTATTTCTATACCTATAATATATGAATTTATAAATATATACACAATTATAATTAATGTAGCTATTAATGAAGATATCATTTTTAACAACTTTTCAAATGAAAAACTAAGAGTATCTGCATCATTTGTTATTCTATTTATTATTTCTCCTGATGATTTTTCTTCGTATGCTACTGTTGGTAAATTTAATGCCTTTTTATAGGTATTAAAACTTAATTTTCTTGTTAATGAACTTTCTACTTTTCTTAACTTAGAACTTGCTATTGTTTTAAATATTCCATCAAATGTAATATCAATAAAGAAATATATAAAAAGTGCTATCAAAGCTTCTTTTATTTTTCCTTTTGTAATTTTTTCAACTGCTAATCCATTTAAAAATCCTGTAAATATTTCTGCTATACCAGATAAAAATAATATTATGCTTGCTATAAAAAGATCTTTTTTATCTTTTTTTGACATTAATTTTATTAGAGGCTTTATTTGTTTTAAATTCTTCATACTTTACCTCCATAAAAAAACTACATATTATGTAGTATTATTTTTAATTATTATAAATCGTTTAAGGAATTGGGAAACAAAGAAGTTTTCCAACTTTAAAACCATTATTTTCTAAAACCACATAATTATTATTAAAAACATTTAATTTTTTGAATCTAAACTTCTTCATTTTCTTTCCTCCTTCCTCTTTAAATTCTAGTTAAAGAGTAACATAATATTATCTGCTTGTCAACCATTTTTGTTGACATTTATTATCTTTTCTTAATATTTCCATAAAATATTCATCATACCATTTAAATAATAATCTTCTGTTCTTTTTCCAAAACTTTGAATCCAACTTTTTCATATAGTTCTTGTCCTAATTCTGATAAATAATCTTTTATAACATTTATACAATTATCTAAGTATTTATTT